>CALMAP010000248.1:6883-9901 GCA_937859825.1 uncultured Terriglobus sp.
GTGCAGATGGAGCCGGGACCGATGCCGACTTTGACCGCATCCGCTCCAGCGTCGATCAGTGCCTTGCAGCCGTCGTAGGAGGCGATGTTGCCGGCGAGCAGGTCGATGTGCGGGAAGCGCTTCTTCACCTCGGCAACGGCTTCCAGAACGCGGCTGCTGTGGCCGTGGGCGGAGTCAATTGCGAGCGAGTCGACGCGCGCTTCGACCAGCGCCGCCGCACGTTCGAGAAAATCGCCTGTCGCGCCAATCGCTCCGGCCACACGCAGCCGACCCTGGTCGTCCTTACAGGCGTTGGGGTACTTGAGCTTCTTCTGGATGTCCTTGACGGTGATGAGGCCCTTCAGTTCGTAGGCATCGTTCACGACCAGCAGCTTTTCCACGCGATGCTGGTGCAGGATGTGCTCCGCGTCCTCAAGCGTGGTGCCAACGGGCACCGTGATGAGATGCTCCTTCGTCATCACGTCGGAGATGGGAATGTCTGTCTGGTTCACGAAGCGCAGGTCGCGATTGGTGAGGATGCCAACTAGCTTGCCCTTGTTTGTCACCGGCACGCCGCTGATCTTGTAGCGGCGCATCACTTCAAGCGCGGCGGCGATGGGCTGGTCCGGCTCGATGGTGACCGGGTCCACAATCATGCCGCTTTCGCTGCGTTTGACCTTGTCGATCTCCTGCGCCTGCTGTTCGATGGTGAGATTGCGATGCACCACGCCCATGCCGCCGGCCTGCGCCATGGCAATGGCCAGGCGCGACTCGGTCACCGTGTCCATCGCGGCAGAGAGCAGGGGCGTGTTCAGGGTGATTCGTTCGGTAAGGCGGGTCATGGTGGAGACCTGCGTCGGGACAACGTCAGAAAAGGCTGGGACGAGCAAGACGTCGTCAAAGGTCAGAGCTTCAGGAACGGGTACAACGAGCATAAGGTTCTCGGAAGTGTATGCCCGGCGGAACGGTAGCGCAAATGCGTGTTGAACGCTGTTCGCCGTATCATGCGCTATGCAGAGAGGTGTTTATCAATCACGTTTGTGGATGCAGGTCCACAACATCCTTTTACAAACTCGGGATCCGATTGGAGTAAGAGATGAGCCGATGGCGCAGGATGAATACGACGGTTATGTCCCAGATCTTTTGCGCTTTGTTACTGAAGTGCGCTTCTGAAGCTGAGGTTTGTGCTTACCTGCATTGGGTTGCACATGACAGGATGGGCTTCGACCAGGCACGCATGTCAGACATGATGGAAACTACTCGAGCCCTTCGTGAGCTAGCGCTTGATGAAGCTGCTCCCGAAATGCAGAAAGTTCGATAGCTTCCGCTGTCAGAGTCACGCGTTCGAGCGTGCCCTTGCATTTCAGACCCGTTGCTGCCAGCGCATAGGGTTCCGGCTACAGTGAAAGCAGCTGATCACGCTGACAGTTTCATCTGCTTCGATAACGTACAGGAGCAGGTAGGGAAACTTGGTCAGCAAGGCGCGACGGACATGTCTGTGTACCACGGGGAACTGCAAAGCATTTTCCGCAATGCGCACGGCAGTTGCATCCACGTTCAGCAGAAAGCGCTCTCCAAGGCCCCTTGCTTCGTTCTCATACCAGTCCGCCGCCTCGAACATGTCAAAGCGCGCGGATGATGTGAATACAACGACACGCATCAGCGATATCGACTCGCCATCTCGTGCCGCAGCACTTCCCACGGTATGCCGGTCTTACGGTCCTCTTCGAGCGTGAGCAAACGGCGGTCCAACTCATCCCGCTGCGCCGCTGTAAGTGGAATGTGCTCACTGTCAAGGCTGTTCCACAATTCTGAGATGAGTTCGAGACGCTCAGATGCGGGTAGCTTAATCAAGTCGCCGATGACTGACGTTTGCATGCCGAAAGAATACACCTTTCCTGTCGGCGTGCCGCACTGACTCACTGCCCCAGGTTCTGCTCAAACCACTCTGCGGTTCGTATGGTGCGGTCGCGGTTGTGGACGGGGCTTACGAAGCCGTGGCCCTCGTTGGGATAAATGACGAGTTGCGTCTTCACGCCTTCTGCGCGCAGGGCGTGCCAGAACTCGTAGCTCTGCGGAGCGGGACATTCCCCGTCCCGGTCGCCGACGATCACGAGCGTGGGGGTTTTCACTTTCTTGATAAAGGTGATGGCCGAGCTCTTCTCGTAGACCCTGGGATCGTCGTAGACGGACGCGCCGAAGAATGGCACCATCCACTGGTCGATCGAGTTTTCCCCGTAGTAGCTGAGCCAGTTGCTGATGCCCGCACCGGCAACGGCGGCGTGGAAGCGGTTCGTCTGCGTGACACCGAACATGGTCATGAAACCGCCGTAGCTCCAGCCGGTAAGGCCGAGGCGGTGGTCGTCTACCGGAAATTTCGCCTCGACCGCATCGACGCCCTTCAGGATGTCGCGCAGGTCGCCGTAGCCGAAGTCCTTGCGATTGGCGGCGGTAAAGGCCTCGCCCTGACCGTAGGAACCTCGCGGATTGGGACGAAACAGAAAATAACCGAGTTGCGCATAAATACTGTTGCCGCCGTAGACCGGACCGACTTCAGAAGACGGGCCGCCGTGCACCTCCACGATCATGGGGTACTTTTTGGAAGGGTCATAGTTGACCGGCAGCGTAAGCCAGCCCTGCACGCGAAAGCCCTCGTTTTCCCACTCGAGCGAGACGGTCTTGACGGGCGGTGCCTTGGCGGTATCGTTCATGTTCGTGATGGCGCGGATGCCGCGGAAATCACCCGCGTAGATTTCAGGCGCTCGCTCCGTCCCGGCGGAGACAAAGGCGATTTCACGCGCGACCGGCGAGAAGGAAAAGGAGAGTACGGCGCGGCCGCTGCCGACGCTCTGCTGTTCCGTCCAGCCGGAGAACAGCTCCTTCTTATTGGTCCCGAGCAGGCCGATATGCGACTTACCGCTGACGTGCTCACTAAAGATGAGGTGGTCTGGATCGGTCCAGGCAATGTAGACGGGCGTGGATTTTCGGCCGGGTGTCAGGTTCTGCAGGCCGCTGCCGTCCTCACCCATTAGGTAGATG
>CALMAP010000249.1 GCA_937859825.1 uncultured Terriglobus sp.
CGTCCCTACATTTACGTGTGGCTTACTCCGGTCAAACTTTTCCTTCGCCATCTGCCTTGTTCTCCTTCGTGCCCTATGGGCAAATCTGTGTACCTAAGCTCCGGGCTAAAGCCCCAATCATCCCTCGCAGAAGTGGCCGGGCTAAAGCCGGCCCTCACTCCAGCATTCCCACCAAGCAAATACGTGCCAAACGCACCCACTGCATGCAATGCCTATTTCTCGCGGCCCTGCGTCTTGGCGATGATCTCTTCGCTGACGTTGCGTGGTGTCTCCTCGTACTGCTTGAACTCCATCGAGAAGTTGCCGCGACCCTGCGTGCTGCCACGCAGGTTGGTGGCGTAACCGAACATGGTGCTGAGCGGAACGGTGGCCTTGATGGCCTGCACTCCGCCTACCATCTCCATGCCCTCGATGCGTCCACGGCGGCTGTTCAGGTCGCCAATCACGGTGCCCATGTAGTCCTCGGGAACGGTGACTTCGACGGCCATCACAGGCTCCAGCAGGACCGGCTTTGCCTTGCGGGCGGCTTCCTTGAACGCCATGGAACCGGCGATCTTGAAGGCCATTTCGTTCGAGTCGACGTCGTGATAGCTACCGTCGTACAGCGAGACTTTTACGTCCACCATTTCGTAGCCCGCGAGCACACCACCGGCCATGGCTTCCTGAATGCCCTGATCGATCGGCTTCACGTATTCCTTCGGAATCGAACCGCCCTTGGTGTCGTTCGAGAACTCGTAACCCTTGCCAGTTTCGTTCGGCTCGATGCGGATCTTGGCGTGGCCGTAGTTCCCCGAACCACCCGACTGACGGATATACTTGCCTTCGGCTTCCGAACTGGTGCGAATCGTTTCGCGATAGTTCACCTGCGGTTTGCCGACGTTCGCCTCCACCTTGTGCTCACGCATCATACGGTCCACGATGATCTCAAGGTGAAGCTCGCCCATGCCGCTGATAATGGTCTGGCCGTTGGTCTGGTCGGTGCGCACACGGAAGGTTGGATCTTCCTGCGCGAGCTTGGCAAGCGCCATGCCCATCTTTTCCTGGTCTGCCTTGGTCTTCGGCTCCACGGCAACCTCGATGACGGGGTTGGGGAAGTCGATGGACTCGAGCACGACCGGTGCCTTGTCCGTGCAGATGGTGTCGCCTGTGACCAGGTTCTTCAGGCCGACAGCGGCGCAAATATCCCCGGCAAGAATCTCCGTGATCTCTTCGCGCTTGTTGGCGTGCATCTTCAGCAGGCGGCCGATGCGCTCGGTTTTGCGGGTGCGCGGGTTTAGGACCGAGTCGCCGGTCTTGAGCGTGCCCGAGTAGTTGCGGATGAAGATGAGCTGACCCACGAATGGATCCGTCATGATCTTGAATCCAAGCGCCGAGAACGGTTCCTTGTCATCAGCCTTGCGTACCAGCTCCTTCTCCGGGTCTTCCGGATCGTGGCCGATCATGGGAGGAATGTCGAGCGGGCTGGGCAGGTACTCGATGACCGCATCCAGCAGGGTCTGCACGCCCTTGTTCTTGAACGACGAACCCATGAGGACCGGGAAAATCTTCATGCCGATGGTGGCCTTGCGGATGGCCGCTTTGAGCTCGGGAATCGTGGGCTCGATGCCTTCCAGGTACTGCTCCATCAACGTGTCGTCGCTTTCGGCGACCGACTCGATAAGCTGGTTGCGGAAGGCCTGCGCCTTCTCCCTCAAATTGGCGGGTATCTCTTCCACGTCGTACTGCGCGCCCATGGTCTCGTCGTGCCACAAGATCGCCTTCATCTCGACCAGGTCGACGACGCCGGCAAACTTCGACTCGGCACCGATGGCAAGCTGCAGCATGACAGCGTTCGCGCCGAGGCGCTCACGGATGGTGCTGGTGGCGTACTCGGCGTCACCGCCATTCTTGTCCATCTTGTTGATGAAGCAAATGCGGGGAACCTTGTACTTGGTCGCTTGGCGCCACACGGTCTCGGACTGCGGCTGCACGCCGGCGACCGCGTCGAAGCAGGCGACTGCGCCGTCAAGTACGCGCAGCGAACGCTCCACCTCGGCCGTAAAGTCCACGTGGCCGGGGGTGTCGATGATGTTGATGCGGTAGTTGTTCCACATGCAGGTGGTGGCTGCGGAAGTGATGGTGATGCCGCGCTCCTGCTCCTGCTCCATCCAGTCCATCGTCGCCGTGCCTTCGTGCACTTCGCCGATGCGGTGGTTCACGCCGGTGTAGAAGAGGATGCGTTCGGTAGTCGTCGTTTTCCCGGCGTCGATGTGGGCCATGATGCCGATGTTGCGGCATTTTTCCAGAGCGATTGTGCGTGCCACGATGTTTCTTCAATTCTGCGAACTCAGTGTTCGCGGTAACTTTTGCGGATTTGCCCGGACAAGTCCACAAGGTGGACCGGTCCGGGCGATGGGGGTAAGCAGCAGGTTCTGTGAAGATTCGGAGAGTTACCAGCGGTAGTGCGCGAAGGCCTTATTGGCTTCCGCCATGCGGTGAACGTCTTCCTTCTTCTTCATCGCCGCGCCGCGGCCGTTAGCTGCATCGAGCAGTTCGGCAGTGAGCTTGTCGACCATGCCCTTTTCACCACGCGAACGGCCATAGCTTACGAGCCAGCGGATTGCGAGAGAGGTACGGCGCTCCGGGTTCACTTCGATCGGCACCTGGTAGTTGGCACCACCGACACGGCGGCTCTTCACTTCCAGCAGGGGCTTCACGTTCTCCACGGCCTTCTTAAACAGCTTCAGGGCTTCGTCGCCGCCCTTCTGCTCCAGGTTGGTCATGCTCTCGTAAAAGATCTTCTGCGCGGTGGACTTCTTGCCGCCCCACATCATGCTGTTCACAAATTTCGTAACGAGGGTAGAACCGTAGACCGGATCCGCAACGACCTCGCGCTTGGCAATATGACCTTTTCTTGGCATTCTCTTCTTCTTTCTTCTTCCCCCAGCGCCGTGGACCTCTCAAGCATCTGGGCTTGATTGAGTTTCTCGTTGCGTGGTTTCTAAGTTTCTAAACAAGTGTCAGTGAAGAAACCTAGAAACCAGAAACCTAGAAAACTATTATTTATTTCGCGGCTGCCTTCGGACGCTTCGCGCCGTACTTCGAGCGGCTCTGCAGACGCTTGGCCACACCGACGGAATCCAGCGTGCCGCGAACGATGTGGTAACGAACACCCGGCAGGTCCTTCACACGGCCACCGCGAATCAGCACGATGGAGTGCTCCTGCAGGTTGTGGCCCTCACCCGGAATGTACGAAGTGACCTCGATGCCGTTAGTCAAGCGAACGCGCGCGACCTTGCGGAGTGCCGAGTTCGGCTTCTTCGGCGTCTGGGTGTACACACGGGTGCACACGCCGCGGCGCTGCGGTGATCCCTGCAATGCCGGGCTGGCCGTTTTATAGTTCGGCGCAGTGCGGCCCTTTTTTACAAGCTGATGAAACGTAGGCACGAAAACTCCCTGACTGAAACTTGGACTGCAAAACTTTGGCGTCTTTGGCCCCATCGTTCTTCTCACGTGAAACCACGCGGATTGCGGTATGGGGCTAACGTTCTACGGACAACAGCGGTAAACCACGCTGTCAGCAGATGTCCTCCGGCGGACGTACCCTGAAACCGATGCACGCCGAAGACTTCGCAACCTTCTCACTTTATCAACGTGGCGGCGCCACGTCAACAATCTCTCCCGAGACGGAGATAGACCTTCCCGTTTCTGGAGCCGAAGCGGCGGGCATAACATCTGAGCCAACATGACCTTTTTCGAGAGCCTGCTGCTCATCATGCTGGTCGCAATTGCGTTGCTGCAGGTGGCGAGGCGGCTCTCCCTGCCGTACCCCACGCTGCTTGCCGGTGCGGGCGTGGTAGTCGCGCTCATTCCAGGCACGCCGGTCTTCGACATCGAGCCACAGACCTACCTTGCCCTCTTCATCGCGCCTGTTTTGGTGGACGCCGCCTTCGACTTCCCGCTCGGGGCCACGCAACGCTTCCTCACTCCACTGTTCGTTCTCGCTGTCGGCGGTGTTGTGCTGATTGCGGGCGTGGTCGCCTGGCTGGCGCACGTCTATCTCGGTCTGCCGATTGCCGCCGGCCTGGCGCTGGGCGCAATTGTCGCTCCGCCGGACGCAGCCGCCGCGACCGCGGTGCTGCGTGGCATCTCCATTCCGCGAAGCACGTACGCCGTGCTACAGGGCGAAAGCCTGTTTAACGATTCCACGGCGCTATTGCTGTTCAGTACCGCGCTTGCGCTGCTGCCGCATCAGGGAGTTACCGCCCATGTTGCCTTGCTGCTCGGCGCGGCCATTCCGGGTGGGGTTCTCTTCGGCGTAGCCTGTGCCTACGCGGCAACCCGCGTCATGCGTTTCGTCCAGGGCACACTTGGCGGCAATCTGCTGCAGTTCGTACTCGCCTATGCCATCTGGATCATGGCAACGCACCTGCACCTTTCGGCGGTGCTGGCCACCGTCGCGTTTGCGATGACTATCGCAAACATCACCGACGCCACTGAGCCCACGGCGCGCATGCGCGTGCAGTCCTATGCAGTGTGGAGCGCTGTTGTCTTTGCGCTCAATGTTTTCGCCTTCATGCTCATGGGTATGCAGGCCAGAAATATCCTTGGAAGGATGCAGCGCCCGCAACTGCACCATGCACTCGGTTTCGCGGCACTGATTGTGTGTGCGGTCATCCTTGTCCGGCTTGTGATGGTTCTCGTCCTCAATCTCCTGCAAACCGTGTGGGAAAAAGCGCACGGCAGACCAGAGCGGGCATCGCTGTCCCAGGCCATGTTTACCGGCTGGTGCGGCATGCGCGGCTTTGTCACCATGGCGACGGCGCTTTCCCTTCCACAGGCGTTCCCCATGCGCGACACCGCAGTGCTCACGGCCTTTTCTGTAGTGCTCTCCACGCTTGTGCTGCAGGGCGCAACACTCACCGCATTGGTGCGGCTTTTGCATCTCGACCGGTCGCAGGAGGCGGAACGCGAGATGAACCACGCGCGAATCGTGGTTTCGCAATCGGCGCTGGCCAGCCTTGCCGGGGAGCAGGGACCGGAACCAGACAATCTCCGCTTCCGGTTCTCCCTTGTGGAGAAGACCTGCGCTGGTGAAGTCAACTCCGCCTCGCTGCACCGCATGCGCGAATTGGGTCTGCGGGCGGTCAAGGCGGAACGAAACGCACTGGAGAACCTTCGCACCAAAGATGCAATCAGCATCAACGACTACCTTGGCCTGCAAGAGCAGATCGACTGGGTCGAATTGACGTTCATCGCTGAAGAAGACCGTAAAATCGAAGAAATCTGACGAAGTAGGTGCTAGCCAGAAACCCGATCGCTCATGTTCCACAACCTACAGCCGCAGGACGCCATCCCATCGGGAAAGGTGGAACAACAGCAGAACAGCAGGAGAGCGCAAATGGCAGAGAGCATTCACAAGGACACCAACGCTCCGGACGGATTGGAGCCTACCGCGCCGGAGGACCAGATGTTTCCTTTGGAAGAAATTATGAAGGCGCAGAACACGTTGCGCGGTGTGGCGCACATGGTGCCGGAACGCTTTCCGCTGCCGTTTATTATCGGCATGCTCTCGGACGAGATCGAGGCGCTGCGGCAGCGCGGTCGTAACGACGACGACATTGCCGCGCTTATCAGCGGAAATTCCCTTATCAAGGTGGAAGCGGAGACGATTCGCAAGTATTACGCTGAGCCCGGGACGCGCACGCCCCGCTTCTGATTCCGGATTCTCACCGCCACAACTCCCGCCCATGCATGCTAGCCTTTCGCCATGCGTCTGTTTTTCCCCAGTGTTTGCTCCGTTCTGGCTCTAGCTTCCACTCTCGCCATCGCACAAGCCCCTGTTGCCAGCGAGCCGGCGGACATGCCGCTTGCACAGCCCAGCTCTCGCATCGCGCAGGCGTTGGAGCAGATGCGGCCCGCCACGGGCATTCGCCAGCTCGGCACTGTGGAGTTGTCACCGGACGGCAGACAGATCGCCTGGACAGTCTCCGCTGCAAGCGGGGGGCGCAGGGGTGGCGGTAGCGGCCAGATGCACATCAGTCCTTATGAGAAGCCTGACCTGAACGATCCGGTAGTTACGGCTGGTGAAGGCTGTTCGACCTCATCGCCACGCTGGTCGCCCGATGGCGCGACCCTCGCCTTCGTCGCCACCTGCGCGGACAAGCAGCCGCAGCTCTGGCTGCGCGCTAGCAGTTCCGGAGCGGTGAAGCAGTTGACCCATATCAAGGGCGCGATGACCTCGCCCGCCTGGGCTCCCGATGGCAAGTCCATCGCCTTTCTCTACGTGGAGAACGCCACTCGCGCCGCAGGTGCGCTTGCCGCCATGAAGCCGCCGGCCGGTGTGATCGGCGAGGATGGCGTGGAGGTTCAGTGGGTCGTCGCTGCCGACGTGCAGACTGGCAGTATCTCGGTTCTCACGCCGAAGGTTCTCCATGCTTATGAATTCGACTGGGCTCCCGATTCGAAGCACCTCGCCTTTGTCGCGGCAAATCCTCCCGGCGAGAACACCTGGTGGATCGCCCAGATGTATACGGTGCCGGTCGGCCAGCCCGAGGCGGCAAAGAGCATCCTCGACCCACAGCGCGTCTCCGGCCCGCTGCATGGCCTGCAGATCGCCGTTCCGCGCTATTCGACCAACGGCAAAGACATCGCCTTCATCGGTGGCCTGATGAGCGACCAGGGCTCGACCGGTGGCGACATCTACCTGATGGGCGCG
>CALMAP010000250.1:0-470 GCA_937859825.1 uncultured Terriglobus sp.
GCGCCGTCGAACTCGGCCAGGTGGTGCATCAGCGCGGTGAAGGCACGCTTGTCCGCTTCGAGGGTCGTGCGCGAGTTGGCGGAGAGCACGTCGATCGGTTCACCCGCGGCGTTGATCACGCGCGGATACTTCTTTGTGTCCGTCTTAACCCACTGCGGCGCGTAGTGCATGTTGCCGTTTTTCCACGTGCCGAACCACAGCACCACGAGTTTCAGGTTGTGCTCGCGCGCTCCCTTCACCAGCAAGTCTGCGGTGGAGAAGTCGAACCTGCCCGGCTCGGGCTCCATCTGCTCCCAGTAGACGGGCGCTTCCACGGTGTTGGCGTGCATGTCTTCAAAGGCCGGCCACACCTTTGGCAGCGTGGAAGCCCACGAACTGCTGTTGTTGATCTGCGCGCCGAGCACGAGGAAGGGAGCGCTATCCACCATCAGCGCGTGGCGGCCGTTCTTCTCCACGAGCTTTGGCGCATC
>CALMAP010000250.1:480-7141 GCA_937859825.1 uncultured Terriglobus sp.
GTGCATCGCAACGGTTGCGAGGGCGGTCGTAAGCAGGGAAGCGCAAAGTGCGAGTGTCTTGCAGGACTTCAAGAGAGTTCTCCTCGATGGAACGGCTGGGTCAGGCGAGCAGCTTGAGCACCTGCTGGATGGAAGTCGGTGAGTTGGAGGTCGTGCCGCGTGGCAGGCCCGGCCCGACAGCGACGGCGGTGGACTGGCCTTGCTGCCAGGCGAGGAACCGCGACGTGGCTGCGCCCGGCAGGCGCTGCAGATTCAGCCAGGTGTACCAGGCACCCTGGTCGGCATCGACCAGCGAACCCTCGAGATCGAGGCCGGTGCTTGGCGCGCCGCTCAGCAGTTCGTTCATGCCCTGCTGTCGCTGTCGCGCGGTAAAGCGCGCGAGCACCGTTTGCGGCTCCGCGCGGCGCAGGCATTCGCGCGCGGCCCACTGCACGAACGTGGTCGCGAAAACCTGCGTGCCGGAACCCTCGGTAAGCAGCGAAAGCTGAAAGTGTGCCATCACGGGATCGTTGTCCTGCTCGCCATTCCGGTCGAGGCCAATCTGCGCGGGCGTGAGGTGGGACATCAGTGTGCGCAGCTCTTCCGGGCCGGACTTCTCCGATTGCATCACGTTACGGGCCCGCTCGAGGAGCCGCTGCCGCGTGGGTTCGAGCGCGCCGTAGCTTACGGTCGTGACACCTGGTGCAAGCGGCTTGGAAACAGTCGCTCCATCGATGAACCAATGGGCATAGCTGCCGCCGTTACGGCTGCGCTCGTGAATGTGATCGTGCAATGCAGCCATGCCATTGGCAGGATCGACATGCGTAAACAACACACCCTCGCGCCGCAGCCGTTGGTAGAGTTGACCGCGCTGCTGGGGCGCACCGAGCTCTGTGTCGAGCACCACCATGACAAGTCTGTTTCTGCCAATGCTTGAGGTAGTTGCCGGAACGTCTACTTTTTCCGCATAGAGCTTCGCCGCATACCGGAAGGCGGGCATCTGCCCGGTGCTCCAGAGCGTTGCCGTAAGCTGCTCCATGTAACCCGCGGCGTCGTTGACCCAGTCGAGCGCTGCCAGTGAGGCGGGCAGCGTGAGCGCCGCGAAGGGTGTGGTGATTTCGCTGCGCTGCGCCTGCGGCATCGCGGCAAGCGAGGCGAGTTGCGAAGCGACGCGCTCGCGTTCCCGAGGAAAGCGCCAGTCGTAGCTGCCGATCTCCCGCAAAAGCAGCGGCAGCAGCGGCAGCGGAAGCTGGCGCAGCAGAGCAAGGTTCTTCGTAACCAGCGCCCGCGCCTCGGGCGGATAAGCCGCGAACGACTGGTTTTGCAGTGCAGAGGGCTGCAGATCGGAGGGCTGCATCAGAGCACCTCCGTGAGCGGCCTGCCCTGTGCGAAGCGGGCCTGGAAGCCGAGCCGCGCGGCAAGCGTGGGCACCAGGTCCAGCGAGTCCACCGGACGGTCGATCACCGTGTTCTGGCGCACGCCGGGGCCGAGCACCATCATCCACGTGGTGCGGCTGAGCGGGTCGCCCGTGCGGTGGTGCTGAAAGCCGTTGCCGCCCGAGTCCTCGTCGGAGTCGCGGCCGAAGTCTGGCAGGATGTAGAAGGTGGTGCGGTCCTTGTACTCGGGCTCGCTTTGGACCGTCTGCCACAGCTCCGCGCAGAGGCGGTCGGAGCGCTGGATACCATCGAGATACAGCGAAAATGCGCCCGAGTGGGCGATGTCGATGTCGTGCAGTGTGATCCACAGCAGGGAGGGCGCGACCTGCCGCATAAGTTGGCGCGCGATGTAGACCGAAAGCTCGTCCGGGCTGGTGACGCTCTGCGCGTGCAGGCGAAAGTCCTCGACAGAGAAGCGCAGCAGCTCCGCGATTTGGTGCAACTCTTGCTGCGAGGTGGAACCGGTGGGCGATGGATCGAAGAGCGGGGTCTCGTAGTTGTCGCGAAGAAGACGCTCGTAGCCTTCGCCTGGTTTGCCCGCCATGGCCGCGGCCAGCAGGTGCTTGGGCAGTACCACGCGCGCGCCAAGCCCGGAACCGTAGAGCCTGTGGCTGCTCTCACCAATGCCGCCGAAGCCATTACTCGGAGCGACCACCCACGCGTCGTTCGCCGGCCTGCGCAGATCACGCCGCAGGTATTCGAAGACCGTGGGATTGTGCGGCTGCACCGCGGCGAAATTGTTGAAGGTCTCGTAGACACCGGTGGCGAGCGACGCAGTCGCCACATAGTGCCCCAGGATGCCGTGATTGATCACCTGCGTATAGAAGGTGGCCTGCGGGATCAGGTCGCGCAGCATGTGCGGGATATTGCGCTGGCCCTCTGGGGCAAAAGTTTCCGCGTCGCGCGCGCCGCCGCCAAAGGTGACGACCACAGCCTTCGGTGTGCGCGCCGTAGCTAGCGGTGCAAGCGGAGCCATGCCGAAGATGCGCGAACCCGCGGCACCGCCGACGGCATTGCGCAGGAAGTCACGGCGGCTCAACGCCTGTTGCTGCGCCACACTGCGCAGATAGCTGGAGACGTTCAGTTGGAGGTGGTCAGAAATGTGATGACCTCCTTCATGCGCTTCGCGTCTGCCTGTTTGGCTTCTTCGGTGTACTGCTGCTGGAGGGCGATCTGCTGCTGCGCGGCATCACGCCTGCCGGTGTGTGCGTAAGCGCGGGAGAGACGATAGTGCGCCTCGGGATATGCGGGGCGCAGTGCAATGGCACGCTGCAGCGATTCTTCGCTGGCCTGCCACTCGTTACGCCCCTGCTGCAGCGTAGCGAGTTGGTACCAGGCGTCCGGCAGGCCCGGGTTGGATTTCAAAGCAGAGTGAAGGAGCGCCTCAGCCTCGGCACCGCGTCCGCTATCCGAAGCCTGGTGCAGAAGATAGATTGCCGCATAGAGCGAGGCCGTGGCATTCTCCGGGTGACGCTTCGCGAAGGCGATCAAACCCGCGCAGTCCGCATCCGCGGAGCCGGTCTTCGCGGCACAACTGCGGCCAAGCATGTCAGCAAGGGAAGGGTCCTCCGGGTCGGCAGCAAGCATCGTTTGAAAAACCTGTGCGGACTCGGCGAAGTTGTTGTTGCCGAAGTACGCGGCACCGAGACCGATCCTTAGTTTCATACTCGCAGGAAAGCGGCTCGAAGCGAAAAGAAAGACTTCGATCGCCGGAGCGAAGCTCCAGTGCTGCAACAGTTCCGTGCCGTAAGCGTTCAGGTTCGCCTCGCTCGGCTCCAGTTCCGTCGCGCGTTTCAGATGCAGAAATGCGCTTTCATAGTGCCCGTTCCGCTCGTCAGCTTCGCCAAGCAACCCCTGCATGGCTGCTGAGGTCTGCACACCCGGCGCATCGGAGAGAACCTGCACAGCGCGAGCGGCCTGGTCGTTGTTCAGCAGCGCAAGCGCCCAGTTATAGCGAAGATCTCCAGGATCCACGCCATCGCCAGATCGCAGCAGTGTGTTGGCGCGCTCATAGCTTGAGGCAGACTGCGCGTAGTTCTTTGCCGCAAGCTGCGCCTGTGCCAGGGCGTATCGGGCCATCGCATTGGATGGCTCACGGCGGCAAAGCTCCAGCAGCAGCGGTTCAGCCTCCGCGCCGCGTGAGAGCTTGAGGTACGCGACCGCCAGATTCAGTGCAAGTGAATGGTCCGCAGGTGCAAGCAGGTGAGCGCGCTGCAGATACGGAATTGCAGCGGCAATGTCACCCTGCTCGGCAAGCAACATGCCGGTTGCGCTTTGCGCATCGGGAACACGCGGGTAACGTTTTGCAAGGTCGAGAAGTGCTGGTTTCGCCTCTTCCAGCCTGCCTGAGGTGTATGCGGCCAAAGCAGCCTGTAACCGTGAGCGATCTTGCGGAGAGAGCTGCTGCGAAGCAGACTGGGTTGCGTCCACGCCATGCGAGCGTCCGGACGGTGAAACCTGAGCCGATCCGATCCAGGGGGTCGTTGCGCTCAGGCCAAGCATGACCAGGGCGATGGCGCGCGCGGGTTTAGCTGCAGGAAAAATCATCGCATCTACGTGTATATCGGGACTTATATATGATATAGTTTTGGGCCACGGTGGTTAAAAGCAGCGGTACCCCCCGCGGGGTCTCCGGCTGGCAACAGCGGCATGCACTTCCGGTTAGAAGTTGATCTTGGCCGCAAATTGGAAGAAGCGCGAGTCTGGATAGAACTGGCCCAGGCTGCGATTGCTGGTGATCAGTCCGCCAGAGGTCCCAATCCCCGCGTTGGAGGGATTGCCATAGGCAGGTGTGTTTAACAGGTTGAAGTAATCGGCGCGAAGCTGAAAGTTTGTCTCGCGATACAGGCTGAAGTTCTTATAAAGGGAACCGTTGATCCGCTCGTAACCCGGTCCATAGACCGTATTACGAGGCGAGCCGAGGTAAGCCAGTGCGGCATACCCTGTGATGCGGGATCCGTTCGGAATCGCGGATGCCAGAGGGGGGTTGATGAAGGCGCAGGGGTTGTACCAGTTGACCGTGGTTTTGGTCTTGGCAGCGCAGGTAACGTTAGCAGCGTCGGTCCTTCTTGGGTCGATCGTTCCACCCGCCTGGAAGGGATTGCGGATCAGGGTTGGATGGCTTCCTGAACCGTTCGCCGTAGTTACACTCGTTCCGATGCTGAATGGCTGGCCAGTCTGGGCAACAAAGGTGAGACTGTTCGTCCAGCCGCCGAGCAGAACGTCGAGAATGCCATGGTGGTTGCCATAGCGTCGACCAACACCATACGGAATCGCATAGGAGCCGTTGATGGTGAAGCGGTGCCGAACGTCGAAGGGCGAGTTGCTGTAATCCGCGCCGATGCCGGTAAGCAGAGCATTGCGGTAACCCGCGTCGCCAGTGCTGCCGAGCGGCGTGGGTGCGTTGTCCAGCGAGTGCGCGTAGGTGTACGAGGCAAGAAAGCTTAGGCCGTTGCTAAACCGCTGGTCCAGCTTTGCCTGCAGGGAGTTGTAGTTGGACGAACCAGCATACGAGCTGTAGGCCGTGCCGCCAATCGTGGGGAAGGGCTTGACTGCGCTGCTGGAGTCGTTTGGACCGACCAGTGCCGCGGACGAGTCCTGGTCCGGAAAGACGACCAGGTGCCTGGAAACCGAGCCCACATATGCCAGGCCCGCAGACAGGTTGTTGTTGATGGCGTATTCCGTTGAAAGGTTGAATTGCTGACTGTAGGGCGTTTTTACCTTCGCATCGGAACCACGCAGGTTTGGATTGGCAATGGAGTTCTGCAGGCCCGCCGCGATCGCCTGGGTAAAGCCGTTCTCCAGGGTAATGCCATTGTTGCGGCAGCTTCCAGGATTGCAGGCACCATACAGGTCGGCGGAATTGAACGTCGAATCGAACTCGAAGGGGTAGTTCTCTCCGAGATTGGGGTAGTAGCCGGTGCTCTCCAGTCCGCCGAAGAAGATGCCGTAGCCGGTCCGGACGACTGCTTTGTCCGTCAACTTGTACGCCATGCCGAAGCGGGGCGCAAAGTTCTTCTTCTGAGGCTCTACCAGAAACGGATTGTCACTGTATTCCAGCGTAATCCGGTTGGCTGCCAAGGTATTCAGGAAGCTCTGCGCAAGCACAACGCTTCGCTTGGAAGAAGGAATTCGGTAAATGCCCGTTCCCGCTCCCGGTGCTGACCCAGTGGAGATGAATGCGGCCTGATTATCGTGACGCTCCTGGTAGGGCTGAGCGTACTCGTAACGCAGACCTAGGTTGAGCGTCAGATTCTGAGTAACCTTCCAGTCATCCTGAAAGTATCCGGCGCGTATCCAGCGCTTATCGTCCGACGTAAAGGTGTTGG
Source organism: uncultured Terriglobus sp. (assembly GCA_937859825.1). GTDB lineage: Bacteria > Acidobacteriota > Terriglobia > Terriglobales > Acidobacteriaceae > Terriglobus. Next base: position 6,224 of record CALMAP010000250.1, read on the forward strand.
AGACAGCAGCTGTGTCCATATTGTTGGTGAGAAAATCAGCGACGCCATAGCCGGAGTAAATCGCCCCGTTGATCGTTGGACTACCTGCAACGCTGGTAAATTTGCCGGTATATCCGTAGCTGCCGCGCGGCTGAGTGGGCTGCGTGGTGGAGAAACGGATGTGCTGAAAGTTAATACCCATGCGCATCGTGTGCGCACCGGCCACTTTGGTTACGTTATCCAGAATCTGAAAGACGTTCTGGTATTCGTTGGTCACGGCAAACGTTGGCGAACCAAAATGGTCGATTCCCCCTACGCTCACGTTGGGAAGACCGCCGTTCAGCGCTCCGCCGGGTATGCCACCCAGCCCGATGCTTGCTGCGAGGCCGGTGTTGTTTGCGTTTGGCTGCAGAAAGCCGAAGTTGCCATAGTTGTAGCCGAAACGCGCTTCGTTCGACAGGTTCGCATTGAAGACGTGGGTTTCGCTTGCGGCAATTGCTTCGCCCAGATTCACAATGGTTCCTGTATCGCCAAAGCCGCCGCCGTCAAGCACATTGCCGAGTACAGGGGCGCGGCTGCCGGGGTCGTTTGAGTAGCTGGCACGCACAAACGCCTGGTCGTGCTGGCTGGCATTGTAGTCCATACGGATGTCGAACTGCGTGGTGTTGTCGACGGCGTTGCGACTGCTCTGGTAGTTGCTGCCCAGCGTGCCGGCGGTACTTGTATTCGGGGTCGGGTAAAGGTTCAGGATCCTCTGCGCGGTTGCATTGATCTGAGCAGGAGAGAGCACGTTATTGGCAATGGGTGCCGCCTGGCTGCCGGAATTCGGCTGCACAAGCTGCACAGGTGTGTTGCCAGTCAATCCCTTGTTCAGCAGCTCCGAGAAGTTACCCTGACGCATGAGAAGCGTAGGTACGGAGATCTTGGAGGTTTCACCGA
>CALMAP010000250.1:7151-18669 GCA_937859825.1 uncultured Terriglobus sp.
CTTCCGCATCTCCAAAGAAGAAGAGTTTGTCTTTAAACACCGGAAAACCGATCGTGCCACCGAACTGGTTCTGGCGGTATTTCGGCACAATACCAGGGGCGTCCTGCCACTGGTGAATGTCGAAGGCGTCATTCCGGATGTATTCCCAGGCAGAACCGTGAATCTGATTCGTTCCGGACTTGACTGACACGTTCACAACCGCACCGGCAGAGTGGCCGTACTCGGCGCTGTAGGCACCGGTCTGGACCTTGAACTCGGCGAGCGCCTCCGGTGGCGGCTTCACGTTATAGGAAGCGCCATTGAAGAAGTCCACGACGTTTACGTTATTGTCCACTCCGTCAAGCAGGAAATTGTTTTGCTCCGAACGTTGACCGTTTGCAGAGAAGTCGCCCTTGCCTGATCCGCGTGAACCGTTGCCGGGGGCAATGCCGGCTGTAAGCTGCGCGATGAAGACGTAGTTACGACCGTTGAGCGGCGTGTCGACGATAGTCTGAGCAGGAATCACCTGACCGGTCGAACCGTCACCCGTTTGCAGCAGCGGTGCCGCCGTAGTCACTTCGACCACTTCAGACACGGCCCCGGCCGAGAGTTTCACGTCAATGGTGACGCGAGCGCCGACGTTGACGGTGACCTTGTCCTGTTGGGTGGTCGAAAAACCGGGTGCTACCGCTTTGACCGTATAATTTCCAATTTTGATCGGGGAGAACGTATACACGCCACGATCATCGGTTTTGTCGTTCAGAACAAAGCCGGTATCGATGTTGGTGAGTGTAACTTCCGCACCCGGAATGATTGCTCCTGCAGAGTCGGTAATGGTGCCCGTTACGGTGCCTTGATCGACCTGTGCGAGTGCAGGCCGATGATTGCATGCCACGAGCGCGACGAGGAGAAAAAACACTCTCCACGTCACTCTCCAAGGAGCGCAGGCTCGATTTATTCGAGACGTTCTCATCGTGATGAAGCCTCCAAAGTGAAGCGGGATCGCCCATGCCGCTGGACCGAGCCAAAGTTGGTCCTTTGGCCCGCAATGAATCCGTTTACATTGCGACGCCGAGAAAGCTATCCCTTCGCTGAAATGAGTGTCAAGAGGAATCCTTCAGACGAGAGAATCCTCAATCTTTATAAGGACCTGTCACCTAAAGCTGTATCGACAGGTCGAGAGAAAGTGGAATCGTGCATCGGAAGGAAAGCAGAGCCCCTCCACCTCACCTCGAGCGGCCGGTCAGGAAAGTCGTAGAACCCGAGGACTGTCCGTCGAGCTTCTACGGCATAGAGCTTCGCTCCAAGATGATCTGCTTCAGTCGCAAATCCCTTGCGGCGCTACGTCAGAAGCCATCTTTACGCGAGGCGTGATCGGCACCGGTGTGCAGGCCGGCGTGAACGGTCTCTCCGCAGGGCACAGCGGTAGCGGAGGCGGCTGGCTGAAGCGTGGGTTGTTGAAGTAGAAGACGTTGGGCCCAAGCACATGGATGTAAACGGTCGATGTGCCGTCGGTGCGTTCTACCTCCATCTGGAAGATACTGCCTGAGGCGCAGTCCTTGGCTTGCAGCAGGACCGAGACATCGCCACCCGGGCGCTGCAGCGTGAGCTGGCCTCGTCGCTGCCAACGGTGATGGCGCTGGACAGCACAGCGCCGCGCAGGTTCGGCGTCTTGCTGCTGTACACCACCCAGCGGATTTGCCGTGAGATATTCCGCACTCTTGCCTCCGAGCAGGGTGTAGTCCAGTACGGCAAAGCTGGCGGTGTCCACGCGCGGAACGTGGCGCTGTCAGGAACATGAATGTTCCGTGACATTTTGCTGACAATCACAATCGTTGCGAGGCCTAGATTCATGCTTGCGCCGGGGTTCCACACCCGGCGTACATACCGTTCGTCATCCTCTGGAGGCTCACATGCTCAGCAAGCTCGAACAACTCGGAAACAGGTTCGCACGCCGTCTTCTCTGCGCTTCGAAGAGGCGCATCGTCTTAAAAGCGGCAACGCTCGCCATCGCAGTGCTGGAGACAATCTCTGCTGCGGGACAGGCATACAAGGTTACGAACCTCATCTCAGACGGCTTCGTTCCTGCGGCCGTAACGGATACCAATTTCGTGAATCCATGGGCCATGTCCTCCAGCGCGAATTGGTGGATCAGCACTGCGGGTACCGGTTTCAATTACGTGATTCCGGCAACTACGGGAACCGTGTCGTTCAAGGTGATCGTGCCGTCCGGATCGAACCCTTCGGCAAACGGAGTTCCGAGTGGTTCTGTAGCAACATCCGGTGCCACAGGCATGCTGCTCTCGAATGGTGCGATCGCGAACTTTCTCTTTTCCACGCTGGACGGCACCATCTCCGGTTGGAACGGGCGGCTCGGAACGAACAATGCGCTCTCACAAATTGTGATCAACAACAAGGCATCCGGCGCTGTGTACACCGGCCTGGCCGTGCTAAACACGAGCAATGGCAGCTTCATTCTCGCGCCGAACTTTGCAAGTGGAGCAGTGGAGATTTACGACTCGACCTATAAACCCGCGAAGCTCGCCGGTAACTTCAGCGATCCGAACCTGCCGTCTGGCTACGTTCCCTTCGGTGTCCATGTTCTGAACAGTCAGGTATGGGTGACGTATGCTCAGCACACAAGCACCACTCCCTACCGTACGGTCAGTGGTGCCGGGCTGGGCATTGTGGACGTGTTCGACAACACCGGTTTTCTGGTCGCCCGTGTGGGCACTGGCGGCAACCTGAACGCACCCTGGGGTGTGGCAATCGCGCCCGCGAACTTCGGCATCTACAGCAACGATCTGCTCGTCGGCAATTTCGGAGACGGCATCGTCAACGTCTACGATCCGAAGACTTTCACCTATGTCGGACAGTTAATGGATTCTGCCGGCAAGTCGCTCTCCTACGCCGCGCTGTGGGAGTTGCTGCCAGGTGGCACGAAGATCGGAAACTCAACCGCGGTAAGTGGTGGCGACGTGGATACGGTCTACTTCACCGCCGGACTTGCCGATGAGAAGCACGGGCTGCTGGGAGCGATCAGCAACGGCGCGGGAACGAGCAGTACGCCTACGTTTGGTTTTACCTCGTCTTCTGCATCGGTGACTGCGCGCGCGGGTACCATTACCAATCTCGGACTCAGCCTTGCGCCGGTGAACGGCTTTACGGGAAACGTCACGCTGGGTTGTAGTGGACTGCCTGCGGGCGCGGTCTGCACCTTCTCGCCGGCGCAGATCACTGTTTCGCCCAATGCGGTGAGCCTGGCGTCCGTCACCATCGTCACCAATGGGCCTTCCGCGATTAATGCGCCGCCTGCGCGCCTGCAGGGCCGGCACATCGCGATAGCGCTTGCCTGCTTCATGCCGATGCTGTCGTTCAGCTTCATGCGGCGCCGAGGGTCGGCGCTGCGCATGTTCAGCGTGGGAGTTCTGTTCCTGTGTACGGCCTGCCTGATTGGCTGCGGCGACAGCTCTCCGCTTACGCCAGCCGGTACCTCGCAGATCGTGATCACCGCAACCAGCGGCTCGCTCATGCAGCAGACTACCGTGAATTACACGGTGCAGTAGTGGCAGTCAGTAACGGCAGTCAGGAAGGTCGCATCCCGGTGATGCGGCCTTCTGTCTTCGCTTGTTCGGGCGCGCGGCTGCGCCACGGGGTTAGCGGTGACTCCCGTATAACAGGGGTATCTCCGCGACTTACTTGAAGGTATTGTGACGGGCTCTTCCAGCGTACTTGTTGTCGAAGACGATGCGCGGCTGCAGAAAGTGCTTACGCGCATTTTCATGCGCGACGGCTTCGATGTGCACACTGCAGGCACAGGGACAGCCGCGCTCATCATGTTCGACGCATTGCGGCCAACTGCCGTTTTGCTGGATCTCGTACTTCCGGAAATCTCCGGGCGCGACGTGTGCCGCCGCATCAAGACCACATCGCCGGAGACGCCTGTGGTGATTCTCAGTTCTATCTCAGACGTAGTCGACAAAGTGCTTCTGCTTGAGATGGGGGCCGACGACTACGTCACCAAGCCTTTCAGCCCGCGCGAACTGCTGGCGCGCGTGCAGGCGGCCATTCGCCGCCAGACACGCCACGCCGTAACGGCGTCGCAGCAGGTGGTGAGCTTTGGCAACTGCGTCGTCGACTTCGAGCGCATGACCGCACTGTGCAACGGAGCGGAGGTGGCGCTTACCGCGCTGGAGTTCAAGCTGCTGCGCTACTTCACGAGCAACACGGGCGTGGTGCTCAGCCGCGACACCCTGTTGAACAAGGTTTGGGGTTACAACGCCTATCCTTCTACCCGCACCGTCGACAACCAGTTGCTCAAGCTGCGGCAGAAGCTTGAGGTCGATCCCGCCAATCCCATTCATCTGCTCACCATTTATGGCGCCGGTTACAAGTTCGTCCCTTAAGGACACTCGCGCCCTCAGCACCCGCGCCGTGCTGGTGACGGTGCTGCTTGCCGTGGTCGTTACGCTGACCGGCACCAGCCTGCTGCTGGTGTGGCGGCAGATTCGCAGGCAGGTCACGGCCGATCTTTCCACGGATTTGCAGAGATCAAGACGGGCCTTTCACAACGCAGAGACCGAGGGCTTCGGCGCGCTCGACCGCGAAGCAGCGCTGCTGGCCGATCTGCCCAGCCTGAAGGCACTGCTTACGACCGATGACGATCGCACGATTCAGGACGCGGCGGTGGACTTCTGGAGAACCAGCGGCAATGGGCTGTTCAGTCTGGCCGGTCCGGACGGGCGCGTGCGCACGATCTACGCCGCATCGCAGCAGGACAAGGCATTCCTGGCATCCGATCTCCGCAATGCAGTACAGCGTCTCGGACGCGGGTATCTGCTGAGCCAAGGCCGTTTGTATCGCTATGCAGCTCACCCTGTTTCCTTCGGCAGCGCTGCATCAGGCACGCTGCTGGGAACCGTCATCACCGGATACCAGGTGAATGCTTCCTATCTCGCGCAGATGCTTACTTCCATTGATGCGGACGTGGCTTTTATCAGTGACGGAAAGATGCTGGAGAGCTCATCACGAGTCACCACGCCGGATGTTTTAGAACAACTGCAACTAGCCCAAACACGAAGCGAGCCCGTGAAGATAACGTTGAATGGGGAACCGCATCTTGCAACGACGAATGATCTGAGCGCCCGCGCCAACGTGCCGCTGCAGGTTATCTTCTATCGCTCCTTACTGCCTGCGGAACTGGAGATACGTGCCATCGCCAAGCAGCTCCTGCTGTTGGGAGCTGTGATTATCCTGCTGGGCTCCTTGCTGATGCTTGTTGTTGCCCGGCGGCTCACCGGGCCGTTGGAGATGCTGACCCAGCGCGTCAACGCTTTCGGCGAGACAAGCATTGCGAAGCATGGCTCCGAGCGGCTGGAGGGGACACAGGAGGTCCGGCAGCTTGCACGCGACTTCGACCTGATGCGCACCCGCATCGAAGAGTCGAACAGCGCACGCCTCGAGAGCGAACGGCTCGCTACCATCGGCAGCATGGCAACTTCCGTTTCGCACGACCTGCGGCATCACCTTGCCAGCATATACGCGAACGCGGAGTTCCTCGCCGGTCCAGAAGTCAGCGAAGACGAACGCGCCGAGTTCTTCCACGATATTCAGGCTGCCGTGATGGCCACCACCGAGATGTTGGAGTCGCTTACCATTTTCAGCCGGACCGGCCAGGCTGCACGACATTTACCGCAACAGATCGGGCCTTTGCTGGAGCGCTCCATCGCGCAGGTGCGTGCGCATCCTGCTGCTGCGAACGTCACGCTTACCACGCTTGGTACGCAAATCGAGGCACCCGTCATCGTGGACGGCAAGCAAATGGAACGGGCGCTCTTCAATCTTCTGCTCAACGGATGCCAGTCTCGCAGGCCGCCGGACCGGGACTGCATCGTGACCGCAATCGTACAAGTGCAGAACGGGACTGTCTCGGTGCTTGTCCAGGACAATGGCACAGGCATCCCTGCTGCCGTGCAACACACGCTCTTCGACCCTTTTGTAAGCAGTGGCAAGCAGAACGGCACAGGCCTTGGACTTACGCTTGCGCGTCGCATCGCGGAAGACCACTACGGCCAAGTAGACTTGCTGGTCAGCAGCTTTGCAGAGACGACATTTCAACTCCGGCTCCCGCTTTTCCGTGAAGAGCTTTCTCACCAGCCCGTGTGGGCACAGAATTGAGCTTCGAGAGGCCGCCATGCTGCGTGCACAATTTATCCCGGTTTTGATCTTGTGTGGATTCACGATGCGGTGTACCGCGCAACAGGCACCTGCTTCACAGACGCACGATGCGACCGTTGAGCTGCGCGGCAAAGTGGAACAGTTGATGCGCGCCATGGACGCCACGGAGGCACGCATTGCATCCGAGCAGAAACAACTGTGGGCAATGCGGCAGCAGTTGTTGGAAGTGCAGGCCTCCCTGTCTAGCTTGCCGCGAACTCCAGATGCATCCGTTGCTGCCGCAGAACCCGGGGTATCGTCGTCAAGCGCGACACCGGAGGAGCAGCGGGCGCTGCTTGCCAGCCAGATCTCCACGCTGGACCAGGAAAAAGTGGAGAGTGCATCGAAGTACCCGGTCCGCATTCATGGAACGATTTTGCTGAACGGCTTCATTAACAGCCAGCGGGTCGATCAGGCCTCTGCTCCCAGCGCGGCTATCGGCGGTCGTGGCAGTACCGGCCTGTCGCTGCGGCAGACGTCGCTCGGCATGGACGCAACCGGGCCACGCCTGCTCGGCGCGACCAGCCGCGCAGACGTGAACGTCGACTTCTTCGGCACGGCGCAAGAAGCAGGCTACGACAATGCAGGCGGCCTTCTGCGCATGCGTACCGCACACGCGGCGCTGGACTGGAAAACGACGGAACTCTTCATCGCGTACGACCGGCCGTTGATCTCACCGTTCGTGCCGGAGTCGCTGGTCGCCTCTGCCGTGCCCGAGCTCTCATGGTCCGGTAACCTTTGGAGCTGGAACCCGCAGGTGGGGCTCAGGCACACGTGGGGCACGCGCAGCCGCCTTCATGTCGAGTCGGCCCTGATCGATGTTGCCGATCCCGTCTATGCAAACCAGACAGGGGAAAATCAAGGCGCGTCGCTTGCGCAATCCAGCCGCAAGCTGGGCGTTCAGGCGCGCGTGGCGCTGCTGGGCAAGGACGATGCACATAGTGCTTCTGTCGGCATTGGTGGCTACTTCTCCCCGCACCGGTTCAGTACCAGCGCGTTTGCGCCGGGCATCGACTTGAACGCCTGGGCCGGTACGCTGGACTTCCGTTTGCCTTTGGGTCATGGATTGTCACTTACGGGCACGGGCTATCGTGGCGCCGCACTCGGCGGACTGGGCGGCGGTGGCTACCGGGACTTCGTCATTCGAGGTAGCGGTGCTGCGACACAGGTGCGTGCGCTTGACGACGTTGGCGGATGGGCGCAACTGCACCAAGCCCTGGGTCAACGCTTCACGTGGAATGTGGGTCTTGGAATCGACAACCCTTTCGTACGGCAAATCCGCGCTTTCTCTGATAACGGCTTCGCCAACTCCTACGAGAACATCGCGCGCAATCGCACGGTCTTTGCCAATTTCATCTACAGCCCACGCGCCTATCTGCTCTTCTCAGCGGAGTATCGCAACGTGCGAACCGCGCCGGTGCAGGGGCTGCTCTGGACAAGCCATGTAAGCGGCGTTGGAGCGGCCTACCGGTTCTGACGATGAAGGCCCTTTTCCGCATGAACGTATTCTGCGTTGCCCTGCTTCTCATGGCAGCAGCTGCGCATGCGCAAACGACTGTCTCTGCGCGTGTCGAACTGCCGCCACAGGCAAAGCACGCGCACGCAGCGCAACAGAACGCGGTGCTTTGGCTGGAGCCGGTCGATACAAGCCTGGAAGGTATACGTTGGCCATTTCCACCGCCTTACCGGCTTTTGCAGAAAGACCGCATGTTCCAACCACACCTGCTGGTGGTACCCATAGGTGCAAGCGTCGCTTTTCCGAACGCAGACCCGTACTTTCACAACGTCTTCTCACTGTTTGAAGGCAGCCGCTTCGACCTGGGCCTGTATGAAGCCGGCAGCACACGCAACGTGCGGTTTTCCCGCAAGGGCGTGTCTTACATTTTCTGCAACATCCATCCAGAGATGGGTGCGGTCGTGCTAAGTCTGGACACACCCCTGTGGGCCACCCTCGGCACAGGAAACACCCTGTTCATCCGCAACGTACCCAAAGGCACTTACGAGGCCCACCTCTGGGTAGAAGGCCAGGAGGCGTATTCGCTGACGAACTGGAGGCATACGATCGTCGTTCCTGCCAGCGGAATGATCGACGCTGGAACGTTTCATGGCGGGCAGGTGCATCCCTCGGAGCACCTTGATAAGTTCGGCCACACTTACAGGAAAGACGCACCGGCATACTAACCGGGGCACGGTAGCCAAATGCAGAGCAAGTGAGAGCGGCAAAGGTCATGTTAGCTTGCCGAATTTTCCTCGCAGGTCTTTGTGGGTTCGGCAAAACCACAGGCGTTACGCCATGCATGGCCACAATCACGCTGAAGGGAAACCGCTGGTGACAGAAAATTCCCGGCATCAGCGATTCCCGGCATCAGCGGTCCTCCTCTGCCAAATGATGCAGGTGGGTCTTGAGCGCATCCAGCTTTGCACCCGCTTCGCCCAGCTTGCCTTGCGCTGTCAGCCGTTGGTAGTCGGCCAGATCAGCCGCAGCCTGTTGAATCTCGGCATTTCGGCTCGTGGATGCGCTGGGGCTGGACAAAGGGTTCTGTGCCGATTGAGCGGTCACCTTGTCGCCCGGCTCGGAATTGCCCTGCTGCACGACCGGAGTGATGGAAGATTCACTGCCATGGAACAGGCTGGAGAGTGCGGCTTCAAACGTTGTGCCGTAAGCAAGCCGGTCCTGCAATGCAAGCACGACCAGCCGGAGCTCAGGCATGGGGCTGCGATCGGCCTGCAGGTAAATCGATTCCGCATACAGCAGCGCCGAACCGGTCGGAATGACCAGCAGGTTGCCGCGATGCACATGCGATCCCTGCTGGTTCCACAAGGTCAACTGGCCGCTGATCTGCGCGTTCTGGTCGATACGTGCTTCGATCTGCGACGGGCCATCGACAAGCCGGGTCTTTGGAAAGTTGTAAGCGACAGCCTTTCCATACGCCTCGCCATCGCTTCGTCCGGCGATCCAGCCGATCAGATTGTTGCGATTGCTTGGGGTGAATGGAAGTATGTTGACGAACTCCATTCCTTTCTCACCCGGCAGGTTCATCAACACATAGTTCGGTTCCATCTCCTGCGTGGAGCGCTGTCCCGTGCTGTCCAGGGCGGACTCGGTCGCGGGTGTCCAAAGATCTTCACGATTGAAGAAGGTTGCAGGGTCTGTCATGTGGTACAGGCCGTAGGCATGAGCCTGAACTTTGAGCAGCGTGTCGGTATACCTGAGGTGAGCGCGCATGGTGGCGGGCATGGCCGAAACGGGCTGGAACATCGTGGGGAAAGCATTGCGGTAGGCCGCAAGGATCGGATCGGCGTCATCCATTACGTAGAACGCAACGGTGCCGTCGTATGCATCGACCGCGATCTTCACACTGTTGCGCAGGTAGTTCACGTCGCCATCGTTGAAGGCGTAATGCCGCGCGTTGGGATAGGTCTCTGCCGTGGTGAACCCGTCCAAAATCCAGCGCAGCCGGCCGTCGTCACCCACGGTGATGTAGGGATCAGGGTCGAGTGTCAGGAACGGCGCAATGGTAAGCACACGGTCGCGGATGTTACGGCGCATCAGCAGCCGGGACTCAGGCGTGACGTCATCGCTGAAGGGAAGTTTCGCCACATCGCCACGTTCGAGAGCGATCATGGCACGGCGCAGCCAGTGGCCCAGCACGATGCCGCCGGAACCGGTGTAGCTGGTTAAGCTGTTGGACTGGCCCTGCGGGTAGTCGAACTCCTGCTGGTGGGTCTTCACGTAGACATCCGTATTCGTCATTTCGCCGAAGTAGACTTCCGGTCTGGCAACGTTGAGGGACGGCACGGTGCTTTGCACGGGCATGTTCCCCAGCAGCAGCATGGGCAGTCCCTCCGGTGTGAATCCGTTTACCGGATTCATCGTGACACCATAACCATGCGTGTAGATCAATCGTTCGTTGATCCAGTTGCGGCTGCTTTCAGGCAGCTTGTTTGTGCTGAGTTCCCGCGTCGCCAGCATTACTTCGCGCATTTGGCCGTCCAGTACATAACGGTCGATGTCGATGCCTGGAAAATCGTAGTACGTGCGGATTTCCTGGATCTGACGAAGCGTGTCCTGCAGCGCATTCGCGTCCCACAGGCGAATGTTTTGCAGGGTCGGCTGGTTGTTCACCGCATCCGCATCCGCGACCGTCGTGCCTGCGGCAAAAGGCCTTACAACAATGCTGTCCAGTGCGTAAGCGGTCCGTGTGGCATTGATGTTATTGCGAATAAACGGCTGCTCTTTGACCGGTTCGTTGGGCTTGACGATAAACGTGTCCACGGCGGCTGCAATGGTCAGAATCGCAACGTAGAGCAGTACGCCTGGAAGAACGGCAATTGCAATCCATCGCGCACCGGACTTGCGCGCAGCACCGTAAAGCGCGACCGCAGCACCTATCAGGAAGAGGGCGGCAACGAGCAGCCGGCCGGGTAGCTCTACGTGTGCGTCTGTGTACGTTGCACCGGAAAAGATGGTGTGCTCGGCCATGAGCAGGTTAAAGCGGCTGAGCCACGCACGAAGGGAACATACCAGCAAGAGAAAGGCAACTGCGGAATAGATTCCTCGCCACGGTGTCCGGTCCGCATACGCAAAGCGGAAGTCTTCGAGTTGCGGGCGGCTGCGCAGCACGTGCATCGCAACGGCCATGGCAAGCACCAGTATCGCGATGGCAGTAAGCCAGCCAGCCAACAGTTGCCAGGCAGGCAGCGTGAGCAGATAGAAATGGATGGACCGTCCAAGTACCGGATCGGTGGGTCCCGACGTATGCGGTGCGTACATCCACAAAGCAAAGGCAGGCCACTCCGCAGACATGGACGAACCGGCTATCCATGCGGCAAAAAGTGATCCAAGCAATGCCGCTGGCTTAAGCCAGCGCCCAACGTTCAGGGTAAACGGTTGGCCGTTCACCAGCACTGAGCGCACGATCTCCGTAGTACCGCCAGAGCGCCTGTCCTGCAGGAATAAGAAGCTGCCAAAGAGCAGGGCAAACGTGAGAAGGGAAAAAATCGCAAACAGACCCCAGTCGAGCACAAACGTTTTCAGAAAGACAGGAGTATAGCCAAGTGAACTGAACCACAACGCGTCCACATATGTGGCAAGCAGACGGCCACCGCCCAAGAAGAGCGCCGCAACTACGGCTATGCTGATCAACAGGAGCTTCGGTCGGCGTGAACTTGCCGGAAGTTCGATAGTTTCTGGCACGATTACCTGCTTTGGAATCCATCCGTCACCGGTGGCTCTCAGCCTCAAGCATAGAGGTCCACAGACGAACGTGCCTAATCTGACCTGTCCGGAACGTCAAAATCAGGCTTCTGTCCTGCGCCATAC
>CALMAP010000250.1:18679-19198 GCA_937859825.1 uncultured Terriglobus sp.
CGTAAGAGACATCTTCTTTGTCCTTCACCGCTGGTCAGACATAGATTGTCTAAGTCTCATAAGACAATCGACAGCAAGTTGGATAACATCCCTTCACCGCTCCAGCTTTCCACGGGAGCGACGTCAAGTCGTCGTGTGGCAGGGGAGTACCTCAGGTCCTGGCAGCAGGCCGCCGTCTCCACGCTTGGTACGGGCAGGACCCTGACGCGGGTGTTGGGGCGAAACCATTTTCGACAAATTTCCGACAGATGCGCTCCTGGTTTCCAGCATGGGCTGGCTTATCAGACACTAGGTGTATCGTGCACATCACTACGTTGCGAAATGGTAGATCTCGAACATGGTTGAAAAGGTGGATCTCCCGCCTGTGGCTGGCACCGGCCGCGATGCTGCTGGCGTGTTTCGTCAGCGTACCGGCGGCGGCACAGGATTCGCTGGCCCTGCATGATGCGGTCCAGCAGGCACTCAAAGGTCCGGCCGCCGACCTGTCCAACGCGCAGGTGGACGAGGTGCGTGGCAGTG
>CALMAP010000251.1 GCA_937859825.1 uncultured Terriglobus sp.
GTCCGTGGCTGTGGCTCCCAGCTTAAGCGCGCTGAGTTGCTTCTCCCACAGCGACACGGTCGCTGCGTGCACTTGGTCGAAGTCCCACGCGGGAACTTCCTCGTTGATGTTCCGCCTTGCCTGCTCCACGCTCACGAACGAGATGCCGACCTTGGCCTGCACAGCTTCACCCTCATTCGTCGGGAAATCGAGGGAAGCACCGATCGGCATCTCCGACGAGACGGATGCATTTTTCGCTGCACTCATCGTGCTGCCGGACCAGGTTTGTGATCCCTTTGCGGCTTTGCTCAGAACCAGGTCGAAGTACACCCGGTACTCTCCGCCACGGTTCCAGCCACCGGTGTACCTGCCCACCCCGGCGACCTCGCGATCGTTCAGCACGTGCACCTCTCCGCCGGAGAAGTGCTGGTCCTCCCAACCTGTTCCGGAGCCGCGGCTTAAGCAGTGTGCGACGTCCACCATCAGGTGTGAGTTCTGTGACGCTGGAAAGGTATACCGGTGCATGCCCACGCGGCGGGAGGAAGTGAGCTCCGCCTTCACGCCGTAACGCAGCAGCTTCGCCGTGTAATAGCCGACCTCCGCATGTTCGCTTTCGCGCGGACTCGCGGTGTCTCCAGGCCTCAGCTTACCGACGACCGGCTGCACCAGAATGTTGCCGTACTTGCCCTGTGCCCCGCTCAGGTGCGTGTGGGAGAAGCCCTCAATTACGCCGTAGCTGTTGTAGCCGAAGCCTGACGCGCGTCCGTCGAAGGTAGAAATGTCTGGACCGAGCTTCACCATGCCGAAGGGCACGGTCGAGCCGACGAAGGTATTGCCGCCCCAGTCCACGCCGATGTAGGGATCGACCCAACGGGTAAGACCCTGCTGGGCGGGAGCTACGCTCGCGAAGACGGTCAAACTCGATAAGGCACATAGGAGAGCTGCACGCCGGAACGGAAGAACTGGCAGTTTTCGCACAGCAGAACCATACCTCAGTCTCGTGAGACTGCGCAGACCGTACATCACTGCCAAACACGAGCGCTGCCGGATGTCCGGTAAAATCGGCTGGTGCTTTCCTTCCAGGCCCTAGCTTTCCTTATGTTTGCCGAGCCGCATGGCTTGGGCCACTATTGGCGTACCCACTATGCCCAGCGTAACTTTCAGGGCCTGTACCGCTGGAACAGCTTCGATGTTGCACTGCTGATCCCGTACTTCATCGTGATGCTGGTGCTTGCCTTTTATGGAATTCATCGTTATCAGCTGGTTTGGCTGTACTATCGCAACCGGAAAAACGCTTCCCGCTCCAGTCTGCCGCCCAGCACTTTCTCTCAGGAAGATCTACCCTTCGTCACTATCCAACTGCCGATCTTTAACGAGCAATACGTCATTGATCGACTGGTGGATGCCTGCTGCCGCATCGACTATCCGCGCGACCGGTTTGAGATTCAGGTGCTTGACGATTCCACCGACGAGACCGCGCAGGTTGCCGAACAGATCGTGCGCCGGTACGCAGAAGGCACGCAAGGGCTGGCACCGCAACCGATTACCTACCTGCACCGCACCGACCGCGTCGGCTATAAAGCCGGTGCTCTCGATGCAGGTCTTTCCTTCGCGCGAGGGAAATTTATAGCGATCTTCGATGCGGACTTCGTCCCGGCTCCTGACTGGCTGAACAAGGTGGTGCATCACTTTGCAGAGACAACAGTGGGCATGGTGCAGACCCGCTGGACACACCTCAACCGCAACTACAGCTTCCTGACCCAGGTAGAAGCGATCCTACTGGATGGTCACTTTGTGCTGGAGCATGGCGGCCGCTCGCGCGCAGGCGTTTTCTTCAACTTTAATGGCACCGCCGGCGTCTGGCGTCGCACCGCAATCGCCGACGCTGGCGGATGGCAGCACGACACACTGACGGAAGATACCGACCTTAGCTATCGCGCCCAACTCAAAGGGTGGAAGTTCAAGTACCTGCAGGACGTGGAATGTCCCGCGGAACTGCCCATCGAAATGACGGCATTTAAAACACAGCAGGCGCGCTGGGCGAAGGGTCTTATCCAAACGGGAAAGAAGATCCTGCCCCGCGTACTGAAGAGCGACGCGCCGTGGCACGTGAAGCTCGAGGCCTGGTATCACCTTACGGCGAACATCAGCTACCCATTGATGATTGTACTTAGCATGTTGCTGATGCCCGCCATGATCATCCGTTCCTGGCAAGGCGTAACGCAGATGCTGCTGATCGACCTGCCGCTGTTTATGGCCAGCACCTTTTCAGTATCTACCTTTTACCTTGTCTCACAAAAAGAATTATTCCCTCGTCGCTGGTATCGGACGTTTCTCTATCTACCCTTCCTGATGGCCCTGGGCGTAGGACTTACGATTACGAATACCAAGGCAGTAATGGAAGCGTTGTTTGGAATGCAGAGCGCCTTCGCTCGTACCCCAAAGTACCGCGTGCAGAAGAAGGGCGAGAAGTCTCAGGCCAACAAATACCGCAAGCGACTTGGGTTAATTCCCTGGATCGAACTGGCGATCGGCTGTTACTTCGCTGGAACGATTTGGTATGCGATTGCCAGTGAAAACTACTTCACCGTTCCCTTTCTGCTGCTCTTTGTCTTTGGATATTTCTACACCGGGCTGCTGAGCCTGTTGCAGGGCAGGTTTGAGCGTTTTGGCAGCACAGGCGAGTTCCACGAAAAGCCTTATCCAGCCGGCATTTGACAGCCTGCTGGTCCCGTATCACGGCATGAAGTTAGGAGTGAGATGAAGACGTTA
>CALMAP010000252.1:0-2099 GCA_937859825.1 uncultured Terriglobus sp.
TTGCCGCACTTCTCATCTGCCGGAATCCGCTTTCTCAAGCAGCTCAAGCGCAACAACGACCGTGAATGGTTCACCGGGCACAAGAGCATTTATGAGCAGGAGGTGCAGGCGCCGTGGCTCCTCGTGATCGAAGCGGTGAATCACGCCTTTGAGGACTTTGCGCCGGACTATATCAAGCCGCCGAAGAAGGCGACCATGCGCATCTATCGCGACATCCGCTTCTCAAAAAACAAGCAGCCCTACAAGACCAACGTGGCGGCCTGGTGGTCCACCACGACAGTGGAGCGCACCAGCGGCGGCGGCTTCTACGCGCATGTGTCAACGGATGAAGTGATTGTCGCCGCGGGCGTGTACATGCCGACGCCGCCGCAACTGCTTGCGGTGCGCCGCTATTTGCAGGAGCACCACGCCGAAGCACGCGCGATGCTGCACGGCAAAACGCTGCGCAGGCTGCTGCCGGAGTTCGACAGCAATCCGCTCAAGCGGATGCCCAAGGGCTTTCTGCCGGACGATCCTGCCGCCGACCTGCTGCTCTGTCGCCAGTGGGCACTGAGCGTTCGCCTGCCGGTGGAGCTTGCAATCTCGCCTAAGCTCGTTCCCGAGATTACGAAGCGCTTCCGGGCGGTCGCTCCCTTTGTAGAGTTGCTGAATACGCCGCTCATGAAGGCGAGCGCGCCGCGTAAGACCTTCTTTTGAGATACAGGAGAGGCCGGCGCACACAGGACGGGTCCATGTCCGACAAGGCCCCTGTCTGGCATCAGCACTATGCCATGGCCGGGTCGGCCGGAAAGGCCGGTCCGCTTTCGTCATCCTTCTCCTGCGGCAGCGAGGGTGGCGGTGTCCATGGCACGGCTGGGTTCGTGGGTTCGAGATACTGGCCCAGCAGCGGATACCGGCCGCCTACGAAGTAAAGTCCCCATGCACGGGCGAATGTGTAGAGCGATCCAAGCATGATCAGGTAGCAGGCGGCCGCCCACACGACCAGCACCAGCACCGCTATCACCGCATAGCAACCGACCAGAACGTTGCCGGCTACGGCAATTTTGTGCACCGCTGCCCAGAGCAGCCCGCCCACAAGACTGAGCGGAAGAAGCGCCGCGACGATCGCGAGCGCCACCGCGAGAATGCCCACGATTCCAAAGCCGATCAGCACCAGCACTTCCAGTACGGCGAACAGCAGCATGCCACCCACGTCCGCGCCGAAGATCTGCCATGCGCGGCGGAAGACACCCGTGTAGGAAAGGTCTTCCAGCGCGAGCGTGGGAAGCGCAAGCGTCGTGATGAACCGCATGAGCGTGGCAAACAGCACAACCACCGCGCCAAGCTCGGCTACGGCCAGCACCATTGCGAAGACAGGTGGATGGCTCATGCGCGCCGCCGTGCCCGTGCCCGTTACGGAGAACCTGCGCGCCATGGCAACAAACGTGATGATGGCAGGCACCAGCAGAGGAGAAAGCGCGAGACCGACCGCCAGCATGGCCGTGAGCTTTACGCCAATCCAGCGCCACGTGTGGCGGCCATGGCGCTGCCACGCAGGCGCCACGTAGGGATCGCGCAGCACCAGCATGTCGAACATGACAAACTGCAGCCGGGAACCGATGTAGAAGATCACCATACCGATGACGAGTGCGATGACCGCGACGACCAGGCCGATCGCCGCAAATGCTGCCGCTGCCGACGCGGGAAGCTGCGCACCGTGCCCATTGCGGAAGGATCCATTCAGGTTCAGCCCGCCAAGTTCCGCGAAGACCGCGACAAAGCAGATCTTCAGCAGCCGCTTCCAGTTGCGGTCGCCCCAGAGCAGCAGTTTGGCATGCTCCCAAGCAGGTCCGATGGCTTCCCCGGCGGAATAAACGCGCATCGCAACGCCTCCTTCATGAATGGCTGGAGCATAGCGGATGTGCTCTCCGGCTGCAATGCACGTGAGTAACCTGGTCCGGAACGGGCTCTTGCACATCACTCCGGAACTGCCGCAGGGAACGCTCGGCAGTGGCTATGCTTCCAGCCACTCACGCCACGCGTTCAGCCCGCGTTCACACTGGATGCGGTGCCGCTCCTTCTTGTCCCGCACCTTCTTGCGCAGCTCTTCCTCAAACGGA
>CALMAP010000252.1:2109-14854 GCA_937859825.1 uncultured Terriglobus sp.
CAGCAGGTCAAAGGTGATGTTCGCGGGCTGGAAGCGCTTCGTGTCGGCATGCGTGATGTAGTGGACGAGCGAGCCATTTGCGCTCAGGCGCGGCGCGGGCACAGGCCGCTCGCCGCGTGCGAGTGCGGCGGCGAAGCGGCCCGCGAGCATGCCGCCCGCGATGGATTCCGTGTAGCCCTCAACACCGCTGAGCTGTCCGGCAATCAGGATGCAGGGGTGCGCGCGGAGCTGGAGCGTCTCCGTCAACAGCGAGGGTGCGTGCAGATAGGTGTTGCGATGAATCTGGCCGTAGCGCAGAAACTCCGCACTCTCAAGACCGGGGATGAGGCGCAGCACGGTCTTCTGGTCGCCGAATTTGATGTGGTTCTGAAAGCCGACCAGGTTGTAGCTGTCGGCGCGCAGGTTCTCCTGCCGCAACTGGACCACGGCATGGGGTGTCTGCCCGGTGCGTGGATTGCGCAGGCCCACCGGCTTCATGCAGCCGAAGCGCAGCGTATCGCGGCCGCGGCGGGCAAGCTCCTCGATGGGCAGGCAGCCTTCGAAGTAGTCCAGCCGCTCCCACTCCTTCGCCTCCACCTCATGCGCGGAGACGAGCGCGTCGTAAAAGCGGTCGTACTCCTCTTTCGTGAAGGGGCAGTTGATGTAGTCGGCGGTGCCTTTGTCCCAGCGCGCGGCAAAGTAGACGCGGTCCATGTCGATGGTGGTCGCGTCCACCACGGGAGCGATGCTGTCATAGAAGCTCAGGTGGTCGGTGCCGGTCAGCCGCTGCAGCTCTGCCGTGAGCGCGGGGCTGGTGAGCGGCCCGGTCGCGAGTACGGTCAGGTGATCGGCATTCTCGTCGAGCGACGTCACCTCCTCGCGCACAACGGTGATGCGCGGGTCTGCGGCGATGCGCTCCGCCACGCGGCGGGAGAACTCCACGCGGTCCACCGCAAGTGCATGGCCCGCAGGTACAGCGCAGGCGTCCGCCTCCTGCAGCAGGATGCAACCGGCGGCGCGCATCTCCTGCTTAAGGAGCCAGGGCGCGGTGTTCTCACTCTCGCTCTTCAGCGAATTGGAGCAGACAAGCTCGGCAAAATCCGCAGTCTGGTGTGCCTCGGTCGAGCGGTGCGGACGCATCTCGAAGAGCGTAACTTCGCAACCCGCGCGGGCTGCCTGCAGAGCGGCTTCTGGTCCGGCCAGGCCGCCGCCTATGACATCAACCTTCTTCAAATGCGCACACTATACCAGGCGTCATCCTGAGCGGAGCGAAGGACCTGCTCTAATCTTTCCCCAGCACTCCAGCCGTAGGTAGGCGCAGGGTTTCCCAAGCCTTCACTCACATCGACCCACATCGGATTCTCACGCTCCA
Source organism: uncultured Terriglobus sp. (assembly GCA_937859825.1). Classification (GTDB taxonomy): domain Bacteria; phylum Acidobacteriota; class Terriglobia; order Terriglobales; family Acidobacteriaceae; genus Terriglobus. The sequence continues at coordinate 3,461 of CALMAP010000252.1, forward strand.
TCAACCCGACCTTCTTTTCGCGTCTCCAGCCTTTTCGCCCTCTCTCGCGCGAAATTCCGTTCTGGTTAAAGCCGAACCGCTCGAACCGGACCAGCCCATGACAACCATGCCGCCTGGTGGACCCTTCAAAGCTGCCGCTTCTATGCTGCGAAACGCGCACCACGATCTGGCTGGTCACGCCGACGTAGACGCAGTAAATCTGCTCGATGGCCACTAGTGAAGTGTATGCCACGGGGAAGAAAGCAGGTCCTTCGCTGCGCGCAGGAGGACACTTTTCAAAAGCCTGCAAGACAATCCACGATAGTCGCAGAGTTTGCTCACCCATGCTGCTCCGTCGTCTCCGGCAACTCTGTGTCATCTTCATGCACGGGCGAATGCGATGGCCTGCGCGCCATCAGCGGCGTAAGCAGAAGTACGGAAAGCACCGTGGTGACCATGCCGCCCACCACCACGCGCGCCAGCGGCTGCTGCGCCTGGGCTCCGATGCCGTTAGAGATGGCAGCGGGGAGCAGGCCCAGCCCTGCGGACATGCACGCCATCAGCACGGGACGCATCTCGTCCAGTGAGCCTTCCACCAGGCCTTCTTGCGTGCCGTGTTCCCGCTGCGCCCGGCGGATGCCGGAGAGGAAGACTACCGCGCCCAGCGTGGCCACGCCGGTGAGCGAGGTGAAGCCCACCGCCGCCGAGATGGAAAACGCCGTGTGCGTGACCAGCAGCGCAACGATGCCGCCGATGGCTGCGAAGGGCAAGGTGGCCAGAACGATCAGCGCGTCCAGCCAGTTGCCGAAGAGCGCATACAGCAGCACCAGCACAGCCAGCAGGCTGATGGGGATGATGACGGCGAGGCGTGCCTGCTCTTTCTTCAGGGAATCGAACTCACCCGCCCAGGAGAAGGTGTACCCGTTGGGCAGGTTGACCTTCTGCGCGAGCTGCTGCTGCAGGTCGGTGATGGTGTCGGCAAGGTCGCGTCCGCGCACGCTGAACTTCACGGGGATATAGCGGCGACCGCCTTCGCGATAAATCTGGAAGCTGCCGTTGCGCACGCTGATGTTGGCGATCTGCGAGAGCGGGATGCGGCTACCATCGGACGTGGAAAGCGTGATATTGCCGACCGCGTCCGGGCTGTTGCGGTACTGCTCGGGGTAGCGCACGGTGATGTCGAAGCGGCGGTCGCCTTCAATCATCTGCGTGACCGCGCTGCCGCCCACCGCGGCCTGGATTGCGGCGTTCACGTCAGCCGGAGCGATGCCGTAGCGCGCGGCCTCTTCCCTGTTCAACTGGATCACGAGCGAGGGCTGGCCGCTGATCTTGAAGATGCCCGCGTCGGTCACGCCTTTCACGCCGTCCATCACATGGACCACGTTATCGGCGAGTTTGGAGAGCGTGTCCAGATCGTCGCCAAAGATCTTCAGCGAGTTCTCGCCCTTGACGCCGCTCATTGCTTCTTCCACGTTGTCCTGAATCTGCTGGGAGAAACCGAAGACCGCGCCAGGGTACTTGCTGAGCGTGTGCTGCATCTGCTCGATCAGCTTTTCCTTGTCGCCATGCAGCGCCTTGGGCCAGGTCTCACGGTCGTTCAGGTCCACAAGAAATTCCAGGTTGTTGAAGGTGGTCACGTCGGTGCCGTCATCGGGCCGGCCGATCTGCGAGACGACCTGCTTTACCTCGGGGTAGCTCTTGAAGTCCGCGCGCAACTGGTCGGAGACATGCGCGGCGTCGGCAAAGCTGATGTCTTGCGGCAGCGTCGCGCGAATCCACAGGTTGCCCTCTTCCAGGGGCGGCATGAACTCTCCGCCTACGAAGAACAGAAAGATCACCACGCCCGCCGCAAGCGCGAGGAACGACGACATCCACACCACGCGCGAGTGCTTCAGCGTGCGCGCGAGCCAAGAGTTGTAGTGGTGGCGAAAAAAGTTCGAGAGCCGTGTGCCGTCTTCTTCCTTGTCCGGATCGAAGTGGAAGTCGTGGTGCTCCACATGCTTTGGCTTTTTGGCGATCACGAACGACAGCACCGGCGCAAAGACCAGCGCGAACAGCAGCGCACCCGTAAGCGCGAAGCCGTACGTGAGCGCCATGGGCGCGAAGATCTTGCCGGGCACGCCCTGCATGGTGAACAGTGGAATGAATGCCACAAGGATGATCGCCGTGGCAAAGAGCACGGGCCGCGCCGCGTCCTGTACGCCGCACACGATGAGTTGCGCGGTGCTGTCGCCCGGCTCACGCCGAGACAGCTTGCGATGAATGTTTTCTAGAACGACGATCGACGCGTCCACAAGGATGCCGAAGTCGATTGCGCCGATAGAGATCAGGTTGGCAGAGTGGTCCGTGGCCGCCATCATGCTGAAGGCGAACAGCACCGCAAACGGAATGGTGAACGCCGCGATGAGCGTGGTGCGCACGTCACCCAGCATGAAGAGCAGGATGAGCGTGACCAGCACCAGGCCGGTAATGATCACCTCGCGCACGGTGTGCGTGGTGTGTTCGATCAGGTTGGTGCGGTCGCTGATGACCGACAGGTGCATGCCCGGCGGCAGCAGCGTGTGGTTCAGCTCGTAGATCTTCTTCTTCAGCTTCTCCAGCGCGGGAATGCTCTGCTCTTCCTTCTGCAGAAGAACGATGCCTTCCACCACGTCAGGCCGGTCGCCGCGGGCATCGGTCCGGCCAATCTTGCCGAGCCGCTGCTGGTAGCCTTCCTTTACCGTGGCCACGTCGCGCACCAGCACGGGCACGCCGTTCTTCTGCGCGATGACGACGGCTTCCACGTCGCCGATGGTGTGCAACTGGCCGATGGAGCGCACGTTGACGCTCTGCTCCCCCAGCGTGATGTAGTTGCCGCCTGCATTGCTGTTGCTGTTCTGCACGGCGTTCAGCAGTTGCGGCAGCGTTACGCCGTAGGCCAGCAGCTTGTTGGGGTCTGCCTCGATCTGGTACTGCTTCGTAGTGCCGCCGAAGGTGGTCACGTCGATGATGCCGGGAACCGACTTCATCTCGCGACGCACCAGCCAGTTCTGCGCGGAGCTCAAGTCATTCAGCGAATAGGGGCCAGTGAGTTCGTAGCGATAAATTTCACCGATGGGTGACCACGGTGAGAGCTGTGGCTGCAGGCCGTTGGGCAGGGTCAGCCCCTGCAGGCGGTTCAGGATCTCCTGCCGGTCGTGAAAGTAGTCGCTGGTAAAAGTGAAATACAGCTTCACGTCCGACAGGCCGAAGATGCTGATGGAGCGGATGCCGTCAAGATGCGGCGAGCCGTTGAGCGCTGTCTCCGTGGGCACGGTGACCTGCTGCTCCATCTCCTCCGCGGACCACGCGGGGTTCTGCGTAATGATCTCTACCAGCGGCGGCGACGGGTCGGGGTAGGCCTCGACGTCAAGATTCAGGAAGCCGAAGACACCGGCCAGCAGCCCGGCCGCAAGCAGGATAAGCACCAGTGCGCGAAAGCGCAGCAGAAGACGAATGAAGCCGCTCATTGCTAGTCTCCCACCGGCGCGCGCAGAAACGCCGCGCCCTTTTTCACGATGCGTTCGCCATCGTGCAGCCCGCTGTTGATCTCGATGTTTTCGCCGCGCGTTGCGCCCACGTTTACGGCATGCAGTTCAAACTTGCCACCGCTCGTGGCAAGATACACGCCGGTGTTGTCACCGTCATGCACCACAGCCGTTTGCGGCACGACGATCACACCCACGGGCGGACGCTGGATCTGCAGGCTAGCGAACATGGCCGGCTTCAACTTGTGGCCCGGGTTTTGAAGAACGACGCGGGCCCGTAGCGTGTGTGTATTCGCGTCAAAAGTGTCGCCAATGTTCGCGATGGTGCCGTGGAAGGTCTGTCCCGGAAATGCCTGGACGGTCACGTCGACGTTTTCCTTCGACTTGAGCAGCGCGATGTCGCGCTCGAAGACATCGCCCACCACCCACACCGTGTCGAGGTTCGCGATGGTCGCAATGCCGTTGGCTGCACTGTTGTCGAGTGAGCGCTGCAACTCCCCGTTGGCCGCGCCAACCTCGATCACCGTGCCGCGGATGGGCGAGCTAATCGGAGCGGTGTCGCTGGTGCCGTTCTCCGCAAAGCCAAGCTCGCGGATGCGCTGGCGCGCCCGCTCCAGCTCGGAACGCGATGCTGCCGCTTGCGACTGCAGGTCCTGATAGCTGGCGAGCGAGAGCACCTCGTGGTCGTAGAGCAGCTTGCCGCGGTCGCGTGCGCGGTCGTCGTGCTCCGCTTGCGTTTTTGCCTTCTCGAAATCAGAGCGTGCTGCCGCAACATCGCCGCTCTGCAGCGTGGCAACGATCTGGCCACGGCTGACCTCCTGCCCGGTGACGACGCGCAGCGAGGTAATGCGTCCTGAGAGTGGCGGGAAGATGTGCACCAGCCTCGTCGGGTCCGCCTCAATGTGCGCGGGTACGGTGAGGCTGTCGAAGACCGTGCCGGTCTGCACCGTCAGGGTCTCGATGTTGATGGGCGGAAGGTCCTTTTCGGGAGCTTCCTTTTTGTGGCATCCGGAGAGAAGCATCGGCAATGCCGAGACCGCAAGAAGCAGTACGCAACGTGCGCTAAGTTCTCCGCGAAGTACGCCACGGTGTTCCAACGAATGTGTCATTTCGACCGAAGGCCGAGCATTCTGCGGCGGTAGCGGAGAAACCTGCAGCCCTCTTTGAGGGCCATGGGGCACCACAGCGCCGCGGCTGCTGAAAGAACGATGCAGCTTTCTCAACTGCGCGACGATGGAACTGTCGCTCCGGTCGAAATGACAGATTTGCCGAGCATTCTGCAAAGAAAACATTACGGACGCACCTCCGTGGCTGTTGCGTACGAGAGCTGATGCAGCGCAAGCATGGCCTGCGCCTCTGCCTGAATGGCGGCAAGGTTGATCTGGCGATAGTCGCTGAGAGCGGACAGGTAATCCAGCAGCGTCGCATTGCCGTTGCGATAACTGAACTGCAGGTTGTCGCGCACATGCGCGGCTTCCGCAAGGTACTTGTCACGGTAGCGAGCGGTCTGCACCGAAGCAGCCTGGTAGGCAGCGTAGGCTTGGTCCACGTCACTGACCACCTGGTTTCGCGCGGCGGTCAGCAGAAGGCGGCTGCTCTCCGCCTCATAGCGCGTGCGCGCCTTCTCGCCCTGGTTGCGATCGTACACGCGCAGCGGCAGGTTCAGGTTCAAGCCGAAGGTACTCTCGCGACCGCTGTGTTCGTACTCCGCACCCACCGTCGGGTCGGCCTTGCCGTTGGCGATGGCAAGCCGGGTGGCCGCGTCGTTGGCCTGCACCTGCTGCTCCGCTGCCCTGAGATCGGGCCGGGCTGTGAGCGCCGCGGCTTCGTAGTCGGGCAGCGTCTGCTTTAGCGTGGGCAGGTCGAGCGAACCGTCGATATCGAAGCTATCCACCGGGCGCGCGTAGCCGAGCAGCGTCTGCAACTGCTGGCTCGCCTGGGTCAACGTGAGCTTTGCATTGGTCTCGTCGGCCTCGAAGTTGACCAGTTGAAGCTCGATGCGGTCAAAGTCGGTCCGGTCCACGTCGCCTGCGTCCAGCCGCAGCTTCATCAACTCAACCGTGCGGCGGTAGTCGGTCAAGTTCTGCTCGGAGATAGCCAGCGCCAGCTTGGCGACAACCATGCGCGTAAAGGCGCTGCGCACGTTCAGGTCGAGCAGGCGGGATTGGTCGCTCGTCTGCGAGACGGCTACGGACGTAGTCGCTCGCGCGGCGGCAACACGCAGATCGCGCTTGCCTCCGCGCTCGAAGAGCCGCTGCAGACCCACACCCACGAACGTCGGGCCGCTCGGATCATCACTGGTCAGGCCGGTCTGGGTAGACTCGGCGACCAGCGCGGGATTTTGCCGCAGCCCGGCGGTCATCTCAAGAGCGCGCACCGCTTCTACATGCTGCTGCACCCCCAGCAGGGTGGGATTGTTTTGCCGCGCAAAAGCGACTGCCTGGGCCAGCGTAAGTGGTGTTCCCGGTGCGGGCAGAGCCGTGCCTGGCAGGGCACCCGGTGGGCGGCCAGCTGGCGGAGATGGAGTAGTTTGCGCCTGTGCCGCCAGCGTTACGCCGGTGAGCAAGGCCCATGGAAGCATGTGACGCATCGAATGTCCCTCAAAGCGTGAAACGGGAGCAGCATGCGCTGCAGGGCGAAACTTTGGACGACACGAGCGGAGCCGGAGCCGGCCGCTTAACCTATGGCCGGGAGTGTGGGTGGCCGCACCGCAGCAGGGCGGTACCAGCGCACCCTCATCGGCAAACGGTCCTGCCGGGTTTGTACCATGGCCATGCGCGCCAGCAGGCGCACCCCCATGGCTAGAATCGCCGCAAGAACGACGGTAACTGCCAGGCGGCAGGCAAGGTCCGCAGGTTCCGCCAGCGAAGCATCAAGTAGGGCGACGGTGGATCGAAGCCCTACCTCCGCCTCTAGATTCACCCGCTGCAGATCGTCCGTCATGCTGATGGCGGGAAACAGGACGATGGCCAGCAGAAGCGAACAGACCAGCGCCGAACCGAATGCCACTCTGAGGCGATTGCGCTTGCGCGCCAGCACACAGGCGCCGCACAGCAGTCCCATGACCAGCAACCACCCAAGATTGAGCGCGAGTTCCACTGCCAGCAGTTTAGAACAGGACGGCGCAAGATGCGGCTTGGAGGGGAACAGTGGCCTTCATTCGTCACACCGTGTGTGGTGCGCTACTCCCTTCCACGTCTGGGAGGGATTCCAGTTCAACCTAACCACGCAGGCGACCGCAAAAGCAAAGGCCTCCGTTCCCGGAGGCCTTTGGTATCACAAACTGCTTGCCTATTTATCGAGCGAGACGCCGTGTGCCGCCTTTTCTTCCTTTTTCTTCTCGTTGTTGGCGCGGGCACCCATGGCCTGCTTGACCAGATCATCCGCCTTGGCCAGATCTGCCTTTACGACGACAGCATCGCCGCAATCGACATCGGCCTTCTGGCGGTACATCAGGTTCTGGTAAGACATTGCGTCCTCGTAATCGGTACGCAGCTGGATTGCTTGATTAAGATGATCGATCGCCTCGGTAACCAGTCCGGTGTTCGCGGCCTTGATCTTGGCACAGGCATTTTTTGACATCTTCGGATCGCCGTCACCGTTGTACTTGATGCCGTCTTCGCCGAGGATTTTAACGGTGTTGTTGTACGCCTCAACAAAGTTGACCGCCCCAATGGTGTAGTGGGCTTCGGCATCCTTCGGGTCGGCCGCGATCACCTGCATCTCGTACTGCTTCGCCAACGTCTGCTGCTTGATGTTGCGATAGATGGACGCGAGCTGCCGCAGCGAATCGACGTTACCCGGGTGCGCCTGCAAATCGTCTTTAAAAATCGCAATCGCGTTGTTGGCCATCTTCATGTTGGCGTCGTCTGTTGAATTCGGTACGACCTGATACGAATATGCCGTTCCAAGATATAGCTTCGCCTGGTCCAGCTTCGGATCGAGGCGAATAGCTTCCTGAAAATGATCGATCGCCTGCTCGTACTGGGCGTTCTTGAACGCCTGTACACCCCTGTTGATCTGATCACGCGCCTTGAGCTGGTTACAGCCGGTAAGCAGGCCAATCGAGAGCAGCAGCACCGCCGCAGCGGGAACACGAGTGTAGAGGTTCATTGGGCGAAGAGTCTCCTTGAAGTGCCGCATGCGATGAAATCGTTCCTGAGAGAAAGTGTTGAAATGCACCAGAGCTGCAAGTGGCTCTCGTGGAAGTGATTGTATCCGCACTTTTGCATTTGTGACCAGAGCGCAATTTACCGTGCTTTGGCTGCGTCCCGCAATGCTACACGAGTGCAAGGAACAGTTAGAAAATTTCCTTTTGCAAAGGGGGGGGGGGACGGAGACAGCCGCGCGCAAGACGCACCAACGGGCCACCGTAGTCATTGCAATCCCCTTACAAACGCTGGATCGGTCTACGGCAGACAGGTTGCCCTTATCGGTGAAACGTAACCTCTTCGCTTGAACCACGAGAAATCTTGAGATCCTTCTATCGCCGCACACTCCTGGGGAGATCACGTGGTGCCACTTAGCAGGCCGCACGAAGGGAATCTACTGGAGTTACCTTCGGCTAATCTCCGCAGCAATTCTCCACGCAAGGTGCGCGCAGCAAGCTCTCGCACACGTCCAGCAAACATTCAGCAGACAGACGCTGCGGATCAAGACTTGCGCAAGCAAGTAGTGTAGCGGCAGGCCGAACTCACGCGCAGAGCGCCATCCCACGAAAATGAAGCACCGCTCCCCACGTGCTTTCGGCACGCCTGAAGCAATGCCCTGACGAACAGCTTTAGGGACACGGCTCAAAGCCGTTCACGCTTCGCTACACAGCCATGCCGCAGCCCACCTGCTTTTCGAGAACATAGGCAGGAACCGGCCAACTATGTTCGCGCGGCCCGGTCGGAGAGCAATGCGACACTGGTCGCTCCCGCAGTCTGCGCCGTGTTGATTACCTTCGCTATCGCCTGGTAGTCGAGGTCCGCATCGCCTTGAATGAAAAGAGGGGCGTCGGCGTTTCGTTCCAAGACCGCGCGCAGTTCCCCGGCAAGCTCCTCAGGAGCAAGGTTTCTCCCGTTCAATCCGTATCGGAGCGCGCCATGATCCACGCCGACGGACAGCACAAGTGCATAACCGCCGCCGCTGGAACGTTGCGGCAGGAGCGACGGCAGTCCATGACCGAGAACTGGCTGGATCACCATGAAGATGATTAAGAGGACCAGCAGCACATCGATGAGCGGTGTGACGTTGATGGATGCGGCATTGCCACGGTTCGTTCCGGCTTGCATGTTCCCTCCTTGCCTCAAGAAGAGGCGTGCGGCAGTTACTCGCGAGAGGAAACAGGATCACGCCGGTGCGGTAGGGCTGACACACCGGCTTATACCTGGCTAACCATGGTGGCGGCTACCTGTGCGAGAGGGCCACCGGAAACGCGAACGGGCAGCGGACCTAGCATCCACTGCCCCGACTCGCGATGCGTTGCGACTACTGGCCGGCTTCGACCTTCGGTGTGATGATGCCGATGTTGTCGACGCCTGCCGCATGGCCATCGTCGATCACCGGCGTCACTGCCGCGAAGTCAAGGTCCTTGTCGCCCTTCACGAACATGACTTTGTCGTTGCGCGCTTCAAAGATGGTACGCAGCTTTTCGGTCAGGTCGGTCAGGTTGATTGGCGGATCTTCATTGATCTGGTAGACCGGTGTGCCTTTGGCTCCGGGCCGCACCTGCACCACGATGGTGCGGGAGTCGACGTCGGCGGTTTTGTCCTTCGGCGGCTGCGGCACGAGCGTGTCGAGACCGCGCACGACGTTGGGCTGGATGACCATGAAGATGATCAGAAGCACCAGCAAAACGTCAATCAGTGGCGTGACGTTGATATCGGAGCGTGCTCCTTTACCTCCGCCTCCTCCCATACCCATGATGGTTCTCCTTTGCCGCCATAGCGGCTAAAACAGTACATGTGACGCAGGCGAGACGAGTGAACGGTTTGCGCACACCCTGCCTGTTTGAGCACTACATCAGTGGCTTGTCGGTCAGCATACCGAGCTGGCTAACGCCAGCAGCGCGCACACCATCAATGGCCGCCATGACAGCACCATAGTTGGCACGCTGATCGCCACGAAAGTAGACATGCTTGTCGGTCTTGTTCTCGAGACGCGCGCCGATCTTCTCGCCGAGCGAATCAGGGCTTACCTGATCGCCGCCGAGATAGGTCTTGCCGTCACGGGTTACCGCGACGACGACGGAGTCTTCCTTGTTGGCGTCTTCCATCACCACGGCTGCAGTCGCCTGCGGCAGTTCGACGTTGACCTTGTTGTTGAGCATGGGCGTTACGACCATGAAGATGATGAGCAGAACCAGCATCACGTCCACCATGGGTGTCACGTTGATGTCGGAATTTACCTTCTTGCCCTCATCCCGTACATTGATTGCCATCGTCGGCTCCGTCTGAACTTTGTGCTACCGGAGAGTCAGGAGAGGCCACCGCGCTTCGCGGTGGCTCTCTGAATCTCGCTGTTCCCCTCGCCATACAAAAGTAGGGAGGAATGGGCCGGCGAACCGGCCCGTTGTTTACCGCTGCGACTGCTTGATGAAGTAGTCCACCAGCTCAGAGGAGCTGTTGTCCATTTCAACGTCGAAGGATTCTACCTTGTTCGAGAAGTAGTTGAAGGTCATTACGGCGGGGATGGCCACCAGCAGGCCAAGGGCGGTCGTAACCAGGGCTTCCGAAATACCGCCGGCGACTGCACCGATACCGGCAGTCTTCTGGGTGGCGATTTCCTGGAAGGCGTGCAGAATGCCGACCACGGTGCCGAGCAGCCCGATGAATGGCGCCGTGGAGCCGATGGTGGCGAGCGAACCCAGACCGCGCTTCAGCTTGGCGTGAACGATCGCTTCCGAACGCTCAAGAGCGCGCTTGGAAGACTCGATCTGCTCGTCGGTGATGGTGCCGCCCGAACCGTAGGAGCGGAACTCCTGCAGGCCGGCCGTTACCACTTCAGCAAGGTGGGACTTCTTGGCACGGTCGGCAACCTTGATGCCTTCGTCGAGACGGCCGTCCTTCAGGGCACCGGCGACCTTGGGAGCAAACTCACGCGACTGTGAGCGGGCGGCCGAAAAGTACAGGGCGCGATCGATCATCACGGCCAGCGACCAGATGGACATGATGAACAGGATGGCGACGATAACATCGTCAATCCAGCCCATATGCTTGAGCATGTCGAGAAGCGAGAAGCCGCCGCCGCTGGAGGCCGGTGCAGCGTCCTGAAAGAACATGCCGAGCGATGCGGGAATATGTGCGAAGTTTGCTGCTGCGTGAGCGAGAATCACGAGAATCAGTCCTCCTGGGTTAGTGCAACGTTAAGCGAAGGCGACAGCCCGAGTTGGGACGGCCCAGGGAAAGTGCAGAACTTGAGGCAGCGGGAGCGCAGAACGGAACGCTTTCCGGCAAAACATGGGACGAGTGCCGTGCCCGGGTGGAAACAGCATGCGCTGCCACCCGGGCATGGACGAATTAACCGCCGAAGGAGAAGTTCACTGTGACCGTGGTATCGACTTCCGTCGGATCACCGTTCAACAGGTAAGGCTTGTACTTCCATTGGCGAACGGCATCCAGCGCACTGGCGCGCAGCATTTCAGGACCAGACACAACCTGTAGGCTTTCGATCGAGCCTGTTTTGGAGATGATGGCGTGCAGCACAACCGCACCGGAGACGTGTGCCGCCTTGGCGATTGCCGGATAGGTGGGCTGCGTCTTGGTGATGATCGAGCCGGCGGCAACGCCACTGGAGATCTTGACCGGGCCGGTCGGCTTGGGCTTCTCAGCAGGCTTGGCCACAACGACCGGACTTGTGTTCAGCCCCATGGAGCCCATGATGCCGCCCGCAGCTCCCGTGCTGGGGCCCATGCCCGCACCCACAA
>CALMAP010000253.1 GCA_937859825.1 uncultured Terriglobus sp.
GCTCGACGGTGGGATCGGCGTCCGAGGAGGCCAGCAGCAACTGGTAGCCGCTCTTGCGCAGCGTTGCACCCAAACCTTTTGCAAGCTCCGCAAAAAAAGGATCCGTAAGATCTGGCAGGACGAGCCCTGCGGTGTAGCTGCGGCCCGAGGCAAGGCCGCGCGCCAGCATGTTGGGCTGGTAGTTCCGCTCCTTTACGCGCCGCAGCACACGGTCACGGGTCGCCTGGCTCACATCAGGTTTGTCGCGCAGCACCTTGGAGACGGTCACGATGGACACCCCAAGGTCGGCGGCTATGTCCTTCAGGCGAACAGCGGGCGGTTTGTTGTCGGCGGGCGAAGTCATCGTGCACTTGGGCTGGCCAATTGTAGCTGCGCTTTCAGAAAAGGAAATGCCCCGGCAGCCGCCGGGGCATTTTGCGGGACCGAAATGAAACTACCAGGCCAGCTTAGCCGGGAAGAATTCTGCAAACAGGTCGTCGTAGTACGGCTTCAGTTCCTTCATGTCGGGCTTGGTGTGGCCCTTGGAATAAAGGTCATACGGGTTGAACTTGAGCACGGCAGGCAGCATGGCGCGGTCCTGCTCGTTGCACAGGTAGTCATAGGCACCGTGGCGGTGCCATGCATAGAACGAGTGATAGCGCAGCATGTAGAGCGCTTCCATGGGAAGGTAGTTCTTCATCGCTTCGTAGATGTAGCCGTCATGCCCGAAGCTCATGTGCACTTTGTCCAGACCGCAGTTCGGTTCGTAGATACCGTACTTCGTGGAGTAGACCGGGTGGTTGATGTCTGGATTTGCCTTGAAGTACTCCGGGAAGACCACCTTGTCGGAGTAGGCGCATCCCGTGGGGAAGGTGTCGCCCACTACGCCCCATTGCGGTTCACCGTACAGGCAAAGGCACTTGCCCAGATCGTGGACGAAGCCCGTCGCGACCATCCAGCGCGGATGGCCGTCGCGACGGATCGCCTCAGACGTCTGCAGCAGATGCTCCATCTGCGTCAGGTCGGTGTCGGGATCGCTGTCGTCGACGAGCGTATTTAGAAATTCAGCCGCCTCCCAGATGCTTTTTTCACCACGGGTCAAGCCGAAGTACTGCTTTTCCTTGCCCAGCACGTAATCGTGCGTCTGGAATTCGTGGTTCAGGCGGTAAAACTCCGCCACGCCGGGATTCGCTTCGGCGTCGTAGACGCGGAACTCCTCTTCCGTCTTGCCTTCCTTGTAGCGGCCCTGGAGAAACTCTTCCCACTCGTCTTCTACCGGGAGAAGGTTGCGCTCTTCGGTCAATACGGCTGCTGTGCTCATGGCTGTCTCCGTTCGCTGCGGCAGGTCAGGCCTTGCCGGAATTACCAGTACGTTACCGCTAACGTAGAGTGGCTGGCAAGCGAATTCGTAAGTTGATGCAGAAGTGCCCGGGTTTGGTGCAGTTCGCACAGGAAGCGGTGGCTGCGGCCACGCTTGCAGGCTCAGCTATGCTTAGGAGCGGAGCCAGCCAGAGCATTCTCCGGATGCATTGGCGCACAGGAGAGGCATGCCAACACTTGAAGCGAACCAGTTGCTCGCGACCGCCGTGGACGCAGCCGACAGCCGCAAGGCAGAGGACATTCGCATCCTTGCGCTCGATCCTACTGAGAGCGCGCTGACCGACTACTTTCTGATCTGTAATGGCACCAATGAGCGCCAGAACGCCGCCATTTGTGACGAGATCGAGGGCCGCCTCAAACGTGAGTTCGGCGTCTATCCCAACTCGGTCGAGGGCCGCCGCCAAGGCGAGTGGATCCTGATGGATTATGTGGACTTCGTCGTCCACGTGTTTATGCCGGAAAAGCGAGCCTACTACGGCCTGGAGCGGCTCCGTAAGTCTGCCAAGACAATCACTGCGGAAGAGCTGAACGACGACATCTCCAAGGCAATTAAGGACACGCGCAAGAAGACACCTGTGCCGGCTGCAGATGCCGATGACGGCGAGACAAAACGCGGCGGCAAGACCGGGCGCAAGACATCTTCGCGCGTGAAACAGGCACTCGCCGGAACCGTGGAGATCGCCGAAGAGGAAGCACCCAAAAAAGCCAAGGCCGGTGTGAAGAAAGCAGCGGCGAAGAAAACAGCAGCCAGCAAAACAGCCGTAAAACGGAACGTGACGCCACAACCTGCCGGAAAGAGAGGCACAAAGAAGGTTGCGGTGAAAAAGAAGACCAAGGCCTAAATAGCTTTTGCTTTGCTCTTTCGCTGAAGCGACAAGCGTGTGGAGGCAGGAGTAAGATTCCCGCCGTTGCGAGAAGAGCGTTGAATGCCGCTTCTCGCCCCAGAACGCACAGGAGCAGCACATGGCCACCACACCTACCCTTAGCCCTTCCACCGGCAGCAACCCCATTCACCTGCGCAAGCAGTACGGCAACTACATCGGCGGACGATGGGTTGCACCGGTTGCCGGTCGCTACTTCGACAACACCACGCCTGTAACCGGCGAGGTGCTATGCCAGATCGCCCGGTCCGATGCGCAGGATGTCGAGAAGGCGCTGGACGCAGCCCACGCCGCGCGGGCTGCCTGGGGCCGCACCAGCACCACCGAGCGCGGACGCATCCTGGAGCGCATCGCCCAGCGCATTGAGGACAACCTGGAATTGCTGGCCACAGTGGAGACCTGGGACAACGGCAAGCCAATCCGCGAAACCATGGCGGCGGACATGCCCCTGGCCGCAGATCACTTCCGCTACTTTGGCGGCGTAATCCGCGCGCAGGAGGGCGGCATCAGCGAAATCGACGCGACCACCGTCGCCTACCACTATCACGAGCCCCTGGGCGTCGTCGGCCAGATCATTCCGTGGAACTTCCCTATCCTGATGGCCGCGTGGAAGGTCGCACCGGCACTGGCCGCTGGCAACTGCATCGTGCTCAAGCCGGCGGAACAGACGCCGCTCTCGATCCTTGTACTAATGGGCCTGATCGAAGACATCCTGCCCCCGGGCGTGCTCAACATTGTGAACGGCTTTGGCCTGGAAGCAGGCAAGCCGCTGGCGTCCAGCCCGCGCATCAAGAAGATCGCCTTTACCGGCGAGACCACCACCGGCCGCCTGATCATGCAGTACGCCTCGCAGAACCTGATCCCGGTCACGCTGGAGCTTGGCGGCAAGAGTCCGAACATCTTCTTCGCCGACGTGATGCGCGAGGACGACGCTTTCTTCGATAAGGCACTCGAGGGCTTCGCCATGTTCGCCTTGAACCAGGGCGAGGTCTGCACCTGCCCCTCACGCGCGCTGGTGCAGGAGAGCATCTATGACCGCTTTATGGAAAAGGCAGTCGCGCGGGTCAAGGCCATCAAACAGGGCTCACCGTTGGACAAGTCCACCATGATCGGTGCCCAGGCCAGCGGCGAGCAGCTCGAAAAGATCCTCAGCTACATGGACATCGGGAAACAGGAAGGCGCGAAGATCCTGACCGGCGGCAAGCGCGCCGAGCTCGGCCCGGAACTGGCGAACGGATTCTATGTGGAGCCCACAGTCTTTGAGGGCCACAACAAAATGCGCATCTTCCAGGAAGAGATCTTCGGGCCGGTCGTCTCCGTCACCACCTTTAAAGACGAAGCCGAGGCACTGGAAATCGCGAACGATACGCTCTACGGCCTGGGTGCCGGCGTATGGACGCGCGACATGAATCGCGCCTTCAGCTTCGGCCGCGGCATTGAGGCAGGCCGCGTGTGGACGAACTGCTACCACCTCTACCCCGCACACGCGGCGTTCGGCGGGTATAAATCGTCCGGGGTGGGACGCGAGAACCATAAGATGATGCTGGACCACTACCAGCAGACCAAGAACGTTCTGGTAAGTTACAGCCCGGACAAGCTCGGGTTCTTTTAGGAGGAAGGCCTTGCTCTGTTTGCCGTCCCGCGTCTGTCTGTTTTGTCATACCGCCTCTGTTTTGTCATACCGCGTCTGTTTGTCATCCCGTAGCGCAGCGGAGGGATCTGCTTTCTTTCAGCCGCCAAGGCACTTAGCAGGAAAGCAGGTCCCTCCACTCCATTATGGGACGACAAACGTTTAGGTTTGCGCGGTGAGGAACAGTGAGGTTGCGGGATGACCAGCGACAAGTATTCGAAGAAGAAAGACGATGGGCATCGTAGCCATGCTGACTCAAACATCTCCGCTACAAGTCCTAAGTACGCCCGCCGCGGATGCCCTCATGCACAAGCTTCAGGCGCAGCATGGTCCATTGATGTTCCACCAGTCCGGCGGCTGCTGCGACGGTTCATCGCCCATGTGCTTTCCGCTGGGCGAGTTCCTCACCGGCGATCAGGATGTTCTGCTTGGCACGCTGGGTGATGAGGCGACAGAGTTCTACATCAGCCGCCCGCAGTTCGAGTACTGGAAACACACACAACTTACGCTGGACGTGGTGCCGGGGCGTGGCGGCATGTTCTCACTGGAGAACCCGGAAGGGGTCCGCTTCCTGATCCGCTCCCGCGTCTTCACGGACGGGGAAATTGAAGTGCTGCGGAATGCAGGCAGAATCTGAACTGCTTTGTACTCGGGTTTATGGCGATGAAGTTCCCAATTGAGTTGAAAATAGCTTTGGTTTAAGTGCATTGGCTCTCCGCCTGCGCCTCACAAGCATCCTATGTCCTGTTAGCTGCCACGATCGTAGTGAGCAGCGGAGGACTTATGAACAAAGCTTTCGGCTTCTCCTTCCTATCTCTGGCGCTTTCGATCCCGGTGTTCGCGCAACAGCAGACGATCACCTGCGCCTCGCAGAATGGCCAGCAGCAGGTATGTCAGGCGAATACTCGTGATGGTGTACTGCTGGTTCGCGAACAAAGCAACAACATCTGTCGCCAGGGCTCCACGTGGACTTACGACCGGCAGGGCATTCAGGTAAGTGGCGGCTGCATGGCAGACTTTCTGGTAAATAATCGCGGTAGCCGCAACGGGGCTGGCTATGGAAATAGCGGTTATAACAACAGTGGCCAGAATAGTGGCTATAACAATCCTTCAAGCAATGGCAATTACGGCAATGGCAGTACCGGTTCGAGGCTGAATGCAGCCAGTACCCTGCCGCAGGGTACGCAACTTACCGTGCGTATGGATCAAACCGTACGGCTTAACGAGTTGAATCAGGGCGACATCATTCCCGGAACGCTCACGAATGATGTGTCTGTCGGCGGTCAGGTCATTGCACCTGCGGGGTCCCATGTGCAGGCAAAGGTCGTGTCGGCACAGGGCGCTCCGCTGGATCTTCGGCTCGACTCGATGACAGCTAATGGGTTGACCTACACGCTGCAGTCCAACTCGGTCCGTGGCATTCGCGACGCGGTGAGCACCGACAGCAACGGGCGTGGAGGAATCGGCGGTGTGCTGGGTTCACTCGCCACGGCAGGGCAGATTACCAATGGAACGGTGTTCAACTTCAGGCTTACGGCGGCAGCGCGTTCCAGCAATACCAACTAGAGCATTGTGCCTGCAAGACTGAATCGTGAGGCTTGGCTTACTGGCCAGGCCTCACTCGAAATTTAATTGTCCTGAAATCATGAAGCAGGGTAAGAGCGCGCCTTCCAAACGGCTGGCCTGCCCATGAGTTTGAGCGCGAATGCGTACCACTGCAGCGTCAACAAGACTGCCACGCCGAAAGGATGCAGCCAGGCGCCAATCGGCTTCTGGCGGAATCGCCGCAACATGAACAGGCGCGGCAGGTAGCTGAGAACCACCGCCCCCGCAGCCCAGGGTAGTGCGGGCGACGACCGCAGCCATGCGATCAAAAGTATAGGTACGGGGAACACCTGCCCAAACCCCAGCAGTAACGTGAACGGCACAATCGCGCCACGGCTTGCCATGCCCTCGGTCGCGTTCTTGGCAAGCCCATTCCATGTCTCTTGTGCCGACCGGTACATGCGGCAGCGGGCAAGCTCCGTAAGATCGGCCAGGCGAGTACCGTAGCCGTGCCGCCGCAGCAGGCGCGGCAGCAGCAGCCCGTCGTGCATGGTCTCGCGAATGGCCGCATGACCACCACTTGCGAAGTATGCCTCTCGCTGCACCAGCAGGAACTGGCCGCAGCCGGCAGCAAAACCGGGCAGCGTTGTCGTGCGCAGAAAGCGCATGGGCAACAGACCAAGCAGCACAAAGTGGATCAGCGGCAGCAGGAGCCATTCCAACGTGGTCCCTGTCTCTTCAAGCGGAAAGCCGCTCACGAGTGCCGTGCGCGGTGCGGCCTTGCGCCCGTCGCCTTTCCGCAGCAGCGTAGCCATGCGCGCCAGCGCTGCCGGCTCCAGTCGAACGTCCGCGTCCAGAAAGCAAAGCAGCGGCGTGTCAGCGGCGTTCGCTGCCTGCCAGCATGCGTGCTGCTTGCCGTTCCAGCCAGGCGGCAGTTGCGCGCTTGCAAGCAAGTTGACTCTGCTGTCGTTTTGGCAGAGCCCGGCTACGATGCCTCCGGTACCGTCGGTTGAGTGAGCGTCCACCACAATCACGCGGAGGGCGACACCCTCCGACGCGGCGACACTTTGCCCGCACGCGACGATGCCTGCCGCCTCGTTGCGTGCGGGAATGCACACAGTGACCCCCGGCAATTCCTCTGCCGCGGCGGGAGGCACACGGTACTCACTCAGATTGAACAACGTGAGCAGTGCGGGAACAGCCGCGCAACAGCAACTCGCAATGGAGAAGGCGTAAAGCATCTTGCCAGACGATTGTCTCGCAAGCGTGTTTGAGTTAAGGAAGAGGAAGCGTAAGTCCAACGACCGGAGCCTGTTCGTAGACAGGCCCCGGACCCGATCCTGTTACAGATGCAGGTACCCCGTTGTCCAGTTCCCTGGGAGAAGAGAACCTTCTGGCATCCTGCTTGCCTTGGCAAACCGGATTACGCTGGCTTCATTCTCCTTACAGGCGTGCTGTGGAACCTAAGGAAATCCTGTGGATGAGAAAAACCTAAGTAACCAATTTAGTAACCAGGTGCAGCACGTAAGTACTGCTCTTAGGCAAGCTGATGGAAATATGCTTCAGGTATTGTCCTTCCGTAAATGGACGGTAAATTTCTGCCACAGACCATAAAATCCTGACAATCCTTTGCTGCCTTGCAGCACAGTTTCAAAGTTGCGTTGTTCCCGTTGCTTTGCGAGCGCGCCCAGCTCGTCCTGGGTAGCGACGAGTGCCGCTTCCAGCAACACAGTCCAGTCTTTGGCTGAGTGGACAGTTGCATCCCTTGCGAGCGGCCTGCCGATGCAGGCCAGCACCTCCGGGGTGGGTGCGTCCCAATAGGAATACTCAAGTGCCAGCGGAACCACCGTGCATGACTGGCTGGAACGCTGCATTCGCGCCAGCAGCGCTCCAAGCCCAGGCTTTATGCCTGCAGGGCGTTCCCGTGGGTCCGCAAAGCGTCCCTGCGGCGTAAGGCCGAGCACGTGTCCCTCCCGGAGCACCGTTTCTGCGGAACGCAGGAACTGGGCTGCACCGCGTGGGCTATCAATCTCTACGGGAAAGAGGCCGAGTCTGCGAAAGATGCCGTAGCGCTGTAAGGACTTCGCTTCGATAGGCGCATAGAAGCTGCGGTTCCCAATCAAGTGGGGCGCAAGCACGATGCAGGTGAGCGGGTCCCACCATGAGGGGTGGTTCAGATAAACAATCAGCGGACCGCCTTCCCCCTTTGGAAAGCGGTCGAGGTGTGCGATGCGCAGGGCGCTGAAGCTGCCGCGAATGCGGCGGCGCGCGACCCAGGAAAACCCACGAAAGAGCAGCGAGTTGATCGGAACCAGTACGGGTGTGTCCCTGCCTGCCATCGTCGCTGATGCTAGCAGGGGCTGTTCCCTCAGGTGAGAGAAAGAGCAGTACGCAAAGAGCGCAAAGTACGCTCCGAGTTCCTTGGCGTACTTTGCGGAAACGTTGCGGACTGCTATTTTCCTACTTAGCCGCTGAAGCCGCCGGCACCACTGTTAGCGTCATGCTGCTTGGATACTGGCCGGAGTGGTGAATGCTGGTGTGCGCCACCACGCCGGTAGTCTCGTCGTAGTTGTTGCCGCCAGTGTTCAGGTTGCGGTCGAAGCGCGGGAAGTTGGCGCCCGCGACCTCAAGCCGGATGCGGTGACCTTTGTCGAAGTAGTTGCTGGTGACCATCGGCGTAAGCGTGACCTTGTAGACCTTGCCGCTTTCCATCATCACCACCTTGCTGTCGCCCTCGCGCCCATTGTTGTTCTCGCGATAGCGCAGGCGCTGGATCGTCTCGTCCAGGTTGTAGGCGGTGCCGTCCGGCTGCACGTCGATCAGCTTGGCGGTCACGTCCGTGTCTTTTACATCGCTGCTCACGTAGTAGGTCACGGTAATGGGGCCTGAGACCTCGACGCCTTCCGCAAGAGGCTCGCTGGTGTAGACCAGAATGTCGTCGCGACCCTCCATCTTGCGCTGGTCGAGCGCGCCGCCGTTGCCGGGAATGGTGTTGGCCGCGCAGCACACATTGCCGCCATAGCTGGGCGTCGGCTTCATCGGGTCGTAGGTGAAGCTGTCCGGCATGTCCACCAGCTTCTTCGAGTCGACCTTCTTGATCGGACGGGTGGAGAGGTCTGAGGTGAACTTCAGGAGCGAAGGATCTTTCTTCGCGCGGTCGTAGCGCAGGAAGCCGTCGCCGTTCAACGTGTTGGCGTGGCCGTTGCTGGTGAGCGCAAGCGTTACCGGCTTTGCGCCCACCGGCGGCCAGGTCTCGCTGCTCTGCCATTTGTTGATGCCCATGGTGTAGTACTTCACCTTCGGCTGCTGCTTCAGCACGGGGCTGTCTTCACCTTTCAGAAAGTGGTCGAACCAGGCGTAGGTCATCGCGTCGTAGTCCAGGCGGGCATCGCCCATGTCGCGCTCGCCCACGACGGTGTGTTCTGTTGCGCGCTTGTAGCCGCAGTGCAACGTGGGCGCGATCACGGCGTACTGCTCGTCCTTATGCGGGTTGGTCGGGTCATTGCGGACGAAGTTGTATGCAGCCAGGTTCGGCGCTGTGCTCACGTCGTACCAGGTCATGAACCAGTAGCCCGGCACGCGGATCGGCATGGTGTCGCTCTGCCAGATGCCGCCCTTGCGCCACGCCGGGTCGCCGGGCGTGCGCTCGATCATGGCGCCGCCGGTGGGTACCGGCATCTTGTCGGCGTAGATGCCGTGCGGCATGCCTGCGGCGATCATGATGTCCTTCTCAGGCAGGTGCTCGAAGGCCTTGGCCCAGTCCACTGGCGCAAGCTGCGGGGAGAGGTCGAACAGTTTCGCCCCGGCGATCAGTTCGTCCTGCGTTGCGGTCTTGGGGAACTGCGGGCGCACCTGGTTCTGCTCGCCGGCCAGCCAGTCGATGAACAGCATCTGCACCGCGCCGCCGCGGTACCAGTTGCCCTGCTCGTTGTAAGGACCAACCTTGCCCACACCCGCGCCGAAGCTCTGCGGGATGATTGTCGTCAGTGCCTTGTTGCCGAGCGATGCCGCGGCAAGCTGCCACTCCGCCGTGCTGGAGCAGCCGATGAGGCCAATCTTGCCGCTGGACCATGGATGCGATCCCATCCATGTGAACTGGTCGTCGGCATCGGTCAGCGGGGCGCCCAGGATGTCGTAGTTGCCTTCTGAAAAGAAGTGGCCGCGTTCGTTCATCTCCACCAGTGCATAGCCGCGCTTCACGGCGTCAAGCTCCTGTGTCATGTCGCGGTAAGTGCCCAGGCGAACGTCCCAGAAGTTGAAGTTATAGGGCGTGCGGCTGAAGATCACGGGGTACTTCTTGCTCGAATCTTTCGGGCGATAGATGTCGGCCTGCATGCGGACGCCGTCGCGCATGGGAACCATGACCTTGCGGTCGATCACGGCAAGGTCTTCCAGTTGCTTCTCGACCTCTTGCCGGTGCGCAATCAGCTTCGCGCGTTCCTCGGCGGACATGGCCTGCGAGCCGCGCTGGGCTGCGCCGCCTGCGCAAAAAGAGGCTGCGGCAAGGGCTGGAACGATGAGACGGGCAGCGCGCATACAAGGAACTCCTGAACAGAAGGGGATGGGTGCAGCGTAGCATCCCCCCGCCGTAAACCTTTCTACGTTGTCATCCCCGTAGCGAAGTGAAGGGATCTGCTTTCTTCCTCCGCCTCAACTCTGTCATTTCGACCGGAGCGACAGCTTTACCGTCGCGGAGTGGAGAAACCTGCTGTTGGCTCGAAGCGCCCACGGACCTCAAGGGAAAAGCAGGTTTCTCCACTCCAGCCGCAAAGAGCGCGGCTTCCGGTCGAAATGACAATTCCTAAGTCACAGCTTCCATCAGCACGGGCAAGTTGAAGACACCCGGCACCCAAGGTGTAGCCTGTTCCCGTGGCAAAGCCGGACGATGCAGAGATACTCGAACTTGATGGGCACTCCGTGCGGATCTCCAATCCGCAGAAGCTGTACTTTTCACGCGAGGCGCAGGTCATCAAGCTGGACCTTGTGCGCTACTACCTTGCGGTCGCGCCGGGTGCGCTGCGCGGCGTCTTCGACAGGCCGTTCGTCCTGAAGCGATTTGTAAACGGTGCCGACGGCGAGCCCTTCTACCAGAAGCGCGCTCCGGACAACCTGCCGCCTTTCGTGCGGACAACCACGCTCTCCTTCCCTTCAGGCCGCACCGCCGACGAGGTCGTGATCGACAACGCCGCCGCGCTTGCGTGGGTGGTGAACCTGGGTTGCATCGAGCTGCACCCGCACCCTGTACGCACCGTGGACCTGGACCATCCTGACGAACTGCGCATCGACCTCGATCCCGGTCCCGGCGTGGAGTGGGAAAGCGTGCGCGCCGTCGCGCTCGATGTGCAGGCTGTGCTTGATGAGGCGGGCCTGCGCGGATGGCCCAAGACCAGCGGCTCCCGCGGCATGCACGTGAATGTGCGCATCCAGCCGAGGTGGGGTTTTACCGAGGTACGCCGCGCGGCGCTCGCCCTGGCCCGTGCCGTGGAGCGCCGCGTGCCCGCGCTCGCCAGTTCGAAGTGGTGGAAGGAGGAGCGCCACGGCGTCTTCCTCGACTACAACCAGAACGCGAAGGACCGCACCACCTGCTCTGCGTACTCGGTGCGTCCGCTGCCGGATGCGCGCGTCTCCACGCCGCTGGAGTGGGCGGAAGTTGCAACCTGCGATCCTCGCGACTTCACCGTCTTCACCGTTCCGGACCGCTTCACCACGATCGGCGATCCTCACGCCGCCATGGACGAAGCGGCGGGTTCGCTTGAAGCCCTTTTGGAGATGGCCGCACGGGACGAGGCCGAAGGCATCGGGGACGCGCCCTGGCCGCCGCACTTCAAGAAAATGGAGGGTGAGCCGTCGCGGGTGCAGCCCTCCAAGGCGCGGAGTACGGTAACGAAGCGTGCACCAAAGAAGCCCACAGCGGACGGACCAGAGGGCGGCGAAGCTGCCGAGACCACGGAAGCAAAGCCGAAAGCTCCTGCAACCGGTCGCCGCAAATCTACGATGCCACTGATCGTAATCGGCCAATCCTCTGACCGCGCCGCCGCCGAGGCCGGCCTGGAGCGCTGGAAAGCAAAGCACCCGCAAGCCGCCGCCCTGCTCGCCCCGGACGACGTCCTGCTCGACCGTATGCGCGGCAGTGCCTACGTCTGGTACCGCATCCGCGTGAACCTGCGGCACGTGCCGGAAGACCAGCGGCCGCCGCAGGAGACCATCGACCCGGACGACGACCCAACCCGCAAGTGGCGCGAAGCTGCTGGAACGGACGAAGTATGAGTACCGATACGATCTTTGGCAAGATCCTGCGAGGCGAAATCCCCTGCAACAAGGTTTACGAGGATGATGTGTGCCTCGCCTTTCACGATGTCGCACCGGTCGCGCCCGTGCACGTCCTGATGATTCCGAAAGAGCCCGTGCAGTCGCTGGGGCACATCGCCGCTGGGCATGCGACGATGCTTGGCCACCTGTTGCATAAGGCCGGAGAACTGGGCCAGCAGCTCTGCCCAGACGGCTTTCGCGTCGTTGCCAATACCGGTGAGGACGGCGGCCAGACGGTGAACCACCTGCACCTGCACATCCTGGGCGGGCGGCACATGGGCTGGCCTCCGGGGTAGATACTGGGCTGCGGTATGGGATTTGCCGTGGACGGGTAAAACTGTTGATATCCATCGCCGCTGATGTGAAACAGCCCAGAAACATTGACAGATTCAAGTTCCCGTGCAAACCTGAGGCTGACTAGCCCCCAATGGGCTATTGCGTTTCCCCGCCTTTGGCCAGGCGAGGAAACGGTTGTGTCGTCCTCATTCAAAGGCTAGAAATGCCAATGATTGAAGACTTTCAGCATCAGGTAGATCAGCAGTTCACCTGGAACCACTACCCGATGCCCCTTCCACGAGACAACAAATGGCCTCATGGTTGGCCACCTCCTGCACACGAGATAACTCCGGGGTCGCCACCCCGGAGTTCTTCGCTTTTCAGGGCGAAGATTGTTCACTCGCGGCGGTAGCCCTTTGAGCGGCCAACCCGTGTACAGGCTGTTCCGATTATGCCCGAAGTGCACCGTTCATTCTGAAGTGTTTGTTGCCCGCCGGTGTTCCTGCAGCCGCGGCATCAAATCCACTAGGTTGCACGGCACGTGGCGGCTGTCGAACTGGTGCACCAGGATCTCGTCCCAGGCATCGCGCACCGCACCGGGGGAACCTGGCAGGGCAAACAGGTAGGTGCCGCCGCCTACCCCTCCTAGAGCGCGGGACTGCATGGCGCTGGTGCCGATCTTCGGGTAGCTCAACATCCGGAAGAGCTCACCAAAACCGGGAATCTGCTTTTCGATGACGCGCAGAAAGGCTTCCGGAGTCAGATCACGACCGGTGATGCCGGTTCCGCCAGTAGAAACGACCGCATCGACCGATGGGTCGTTGACCCATTGCCGCAGATGCCATTCGATACAGTCCGTATCGTCCGGCACGAGAACGCGAGCGGCCACAATGTGCCCTGCTGTGTCGATCCGTTCCGCAAGCGTATCGCCGGAGCGGTCGTTCTCCCGTGTGCGGGTGTCGCTTACGGTAAGCACCGCGATACGGATGGGGAGAAAGTGTCGGCTGAGATCGAGCGGCATGGGCCTGTCCAGTAGAACCCCCGGCGCGTGGCGGTGCAAGCTGTGTCACGGGAAACAATGTGTCCAGACCAGGAGCGTCCGCCACGTACGCAAAGGTCTCGCAAAGTACGCTGCGAACTCCGCGCCGAACTTTGCGTACGTTGCGGACGCTCTCTTTCGCAAGACTTCCAGCGCAACCGTATAAACTAGCCACGACTGATTTCAACATGGGTGCGCGATCAGAGCGTGCCGAAGGACATCTCCGTGCTCGCAACGCTCGCATTCTTCCAGGCATCCGGTTCCGGCTTCGGTGGTCTCACCTTTATTCTCCCCGTGGTGCTCATCGGCTTTGTGCTGCTGACTGCGCTGCCACAGCAGCGCAAGCAGAAGGCCTGGAACAAGATGCTGGGCGAACTCAAGCCCGGCGACCGAGTCACCACCAATGGCGGCATGCGCGGCCAGATCCTCAGCATCAAGGACGACGCCCTGATCCTCCGCGTACAGCCAGACGGCCTCAAGCTGGAATTCCTGCGCTCCGCCATCGCCTCTGTGACCACCGAAGACGAAGCGAAGTAGCTTTTGCCACGCGGCGCGCCTCGGCGCGCTGCCTGCACAAAATGCTTGCCCCGCCTCGGGTTGCTGCCGTAAAGTGGCGCTCACATGGCCACCTTTGCGCAGAACCTTCCGGAGCCTCCCGCATCTGCGCGCAGCGCTGTGGGCGACCATGCCACGGCAGAGGACAGCCTTGGCTTCTCCTCGTATGTCGAGGCCGTCGCGGCATTCCTGACCTCCAAAGAGACCAGGCCTCCGCTCACCATGTCCATTGAAGGGGAGTGGGGCAGTGGCAAGTCCTCCTTCATGCTGCAACTGGAAAAGGTCATCACGGGACCGAGCCGCCGTGAGGCCTTTCTTAGTGCTGCTCCACCGGCGTGGGGTGGCCAGGCAAGAGAAGGTTCACTGTTCGAGGCCTTGAAGAAGGCGTGGGAGGTGCGGAGGCCTCCGGTCATACGCTTTAACGCCTGGCGGCACGACAAGCAGGACGCTCTCTGGGCAGCGTTCGCCCTCGCGGTTTCCAAGCGGCTACGGCAGCGAATCGGCTTCTGGCGCGGTCTCTGGGCCGACCTCTGCCTGCTTCTTTCCAGGCTTGACGGGCTGCGAGGCTGGCTTGAGTTGCTGCTGGCCGTGGTCTCCGTGGGAATGCTTCTGCTCAGCCTGTATGCCCTGGGCCATGACGTGTACCGAAACGGCCTCGGCCACTTCTCCGGCGTGGTGAAACACCTGCTCGGCGAGAAGGAGGTGCCCTCGATCTACGGCCGCTCCCTGGCATCGGAGGCGGCGTTTCATGGCTCGTGGCTGGGTGCTCTGCTGCTTGCCTGCGCGGGGCTGGTCAAGTTTCAGGAGCAGGTGAAGCTGCCCATCGCCATCGACCTGAAAAAGTATCTTGCCACGCCGGACTACAAGGGGCACTCCGCCTTTATTGAGAGCTTTCACGAAGACTTCGCCAGGCTGGTTCGCGCCTATGCCAGGCAGGACCGTGTATTCGTCTTTATCGACGATCTGGACCGCTGTGACGTGCCGCGCGCTGCGGAACTGATGCAGGCCATCAACCTGATGATCAGCGATGCAGGCAACCTGGTCTTCATTCTGGGCATGGACCGGGAGAAGGTTGCTGCCGGGCTGACGCAGAAGTACAAAGACCTGCTCCCCTACCTGCCGGAGTACACCTCGGGTCTGGTCAGCAACAATCCCGTTATCTTCGGCTACGGCTACCTGGAAAAATTTATCCAGCTTACCTTTACCCTGCCCGTGATGGCCGGGGAGGATGCGCTGGAAAAGTTTCTGAACGCGCTGGTGCCCTCTCCCGCAAGACCGCCGTGGCGAAAAGCCGTAAGCACCTACTGGACGGACCGCCTGCGCGCGATGTGGGTGCGCGATCGGACGGACACTGCTTTTGAAGAGTTCACCGACCCGGAGCTTCTCCAATCGGCAACACGCGTCCCCAATCCCTTTGGTGCCATGCGTGCGGAGAGGCGGGTCGCCCGGCTCAGGCTCCGGATTGCGCAGGACTCCGCCGTTGTCCATGAAGCCGTGCGCATGGCGAGCCCGCTTTTCGGCAACAATCCGCGGCGTTTGAAGCAGTTTCTGAGCACCTACCGGCTGGCGCTGGCGTTGACAGACAGCCAGGGCATTCTGACCGCGGAACCGCACCGCGACGGCGTCACCATGCAGCAACTCGCCAAGTTCGTGGCCCTGACTATGAAGTTTCCTGACCTTCGCGCCGCGCTGGCAGCCAAGCCCACCCTGCTGGCCGACTTGGAAGAAGCAGAGCCCGGCTTCCAGGCCAGTGACCTGGAGACCAGCCCGCACCTGCGTTGGTTGCAAAGCAGCCTGGTTCGCGATGTGCTGAAATATGGCGTCAGTCACCATCCTGAGCCGCTGCCTTCTGCCTGGGTGCCCTGGGCATGAACGAAACGCGTTCCTGGAAAGCCAGCAGTCCACGCTGCGGGAGATCGATGTCTCCATCCTGATG
>CALMAP010000254.1:0-592 GCA_937859825.1 uncultured Terriglobus sp.
CATCGAGTTCCTGATGGATGAAGACGGGGAAATCTACTTCATCGAGATGAATACCCGCATCCAGGTGGAGCATCCCGTAACGGAAGCGATTACCGGCATCGACCTGGTAAAAGCGCAACTGCGCATTGCAAGCGGGGAGAAGCTGCAGGACATCGTTTCCGAGCCGCCGGTGATTCGCGGACACGCGATCGAATGCCGTATCAACGCGGAACATCCGGAGAAGTTCACGCCCAGCGCGGGAAAAATTACGGCCTTCAATCTGCCCGGCGGCAATGGCGTTCGCGTGGATACTGCCCAGTACAGCGAAGGCGTGGTGCCGCCGTACTACGATTCCATGATTGCCAAAGTCATCTGCCACGGCAAGGACCGCGAAGAAGCGATGAATCGCATGCAGCGTGCGCTAAGCCAGTTCGTTGTCGAGGGCATCCACACGACCATCCCCCTGCAGCAGAAAATCTTCAGCGATCCGGACTTCCGCCGCGGTGACTTCGATACCAAGTTCATGGAGCGCTTCTTCGAGCGCGAGGCGGAACGGAAGAGGGTTGAAGCGGAAGCCACGCAGGGGCCGGTAGTTGCCTGATAGCTCGGCACG
>CALMAP010000254.1:602-3156 GCA_937859825.1 uncultured Terriglobus sp.
GTTTGTACGGCATTCTGGATGCTGAAGCTTGCGAAAAGCGCAACCTCGATTTGTTTGCTGTCGCTGCTGCCTGGAAAGCGGCTGGCGTCCGCCTCATGCAGTATCGAGACAAGCTCTCATCCAGGGCCGTTTTCGAGGAGCGAGCGTACACTCTGCGGACTCTCCTTCCCGTGGACTCAGGAACCTTCCTCATTCTGAATGACGATCCAGACATAGCAGTGCGCTGCGACTTTGACGGCGTCCATGTAGGGCAAAGCGATGCTTCCGTCGCCAGCGCACGCGAGGCAGTCGGCACGGATCGGCTTGTGGGCGTGTCGACACACTCCGCAGAGCAGGCGCTCCAGGCGCAGGAGACTGATTGCGATTATGTTGCAGTCGGCCCGGTCTTTGCCACTTCAAGCAAAGCGGACGCAGAGCAGACCATTGGCCTGTGCGGAGTGCGGGCCGCGAAGGCAGTCGTTCGCAAGCCGCTGGTGGCCATCGGGGGAATCGATCCGGGGAGGGCATTGCAATCGATCAGCGCTGGTGCGGACACGGTCGCAGTGATCTCCGGGCTGTTGCCTTCAGGCGCAACACGTGATGGCAGAGACTCAAACGATTCCGCTATTGAGAGATACGCGCGAGACTTTCTTCGTCGTTTGAAGTAAAACCGTTCGTACACGTGTATTCCCCTGACGCTCAGATTTCGTCGCAGGCCAGCGCACCGGCGAGCGGTCCCGGCTTCGTAAAAGGCCTTGGACTGTTTTCAGCAACCGCAATTGTCATGGGTTCCATGATCGGTTCCGGCATCTTCATCGTGCCCGCGGAGATGTCGCGCGGCGTGGGATCACCGGCGCTGCTGATCTTCGCATGGCTTGTCACTGCAGCGATGACCCTGATCGGTGCATTGAGCTACGGCGAGCTTGCGGCGATGATGCCAAAGGCGGGCGGCCAGTACGTCTACCTGCGTGAAGGGCTGGGCCCGTTGTGGGGTTTTCTCTACGGATGGACGCTGTTCCTCGTCATTCAGTCGGGAACGATCGCCGCGGTGGGTGTGGCATTCGGCAAATTCCTGGGTGTCTTCGTTCCAGCGGTGTCGCAGAACCACTGGCTCTGGCACCCGGCCGGAAACGTTGGGCTGAATACCGCAAACCTGGCCGCAATCGTGGTGCTTACGCTGCTGACTGCCTTGAACAGCCTTGGCGTGAAGCTGGGCGCGTTGATCCAGAATGTATTCACGTCGGCAAAGATTGCGGCGCTCGCACTGATCGTGGTCTTCGGCATGGTTGCGAGGAACGCGGCAGCGATTGCTGCAAACTTCAGTGGTGGTGCTTTCTGGCATGGTGCAGGCTGGACCACGCTGCATCCGGTGCAGGTTGGTTCAACCGGCCCCACGGTGCTGGTTGGGCTGCTGACGATTGTGGGTGTCGTGCAGGTGGGCTCACTGTTTTCGAGCGATGCATGGAACAACGTGACCTTCACCGCCGGCGAGATCCAGAACCCGAAGCGGAACCTGCCGCTCTCGCTCGCAATCGGTACGGGCGTTGTTCTGCTGCTCTACGTTGCCTGTAACTTCATCTATTTGGCGGTGCTGCCGCTGCACGGAGCGCCGGATGCTGGCACGATCCTGGGCCGTGGCATCCAGTTTGCCAGAGAAGACCGGGTTGCTACCGCCGTAATGGAGCAGGCATTCGCTGGATACGGTGCGCGCATCATGGCGCTGGCGATCCTCATCTCCACCTTCGGCTGTGCGAACGGCATGCTGCTGGCAGGCGCGCGTGTCTACTACGCGATGAGCCGCGATGGGCTCTTCTTCCAGGCGGCGGGCAGGTTGTCCGCGAAGTCGAAGACACCGGTCGTCAGCCTCTGGGTGCAGTGGGCGTGGACGTGTCTGCTGTGCCTTTCCGGCAGCTACGGCCAGTTGCTGGATTACGTCATCTTTGCCGTGCTGCTTTTCTACATTCTGACGATTGTGGCGCTCTTCGTTCTTCGCCGAACGAAGCCCAATGCGGAGCGGCCTTATCGCGCGATTGGGTATCCCGTACTGCCGGCGATGTACATCGTCATGGCGGCATGCATCAGTGTTGTACTCTTACGCTACAAACCTCAATACACCTGGCCCGGCCTTCTGCTTGTTCTGATCGGCGTCCCTGTGTATTTCTCCTGGCGAGCTTTTGGCCGTACGCAGAACCGCGAAGTCTTTGAAGAAGGATAGACATGGCAAACATCTTTGCTCGCAAGTCGATGCGTGCGCTTATGGAAGAAGCGCAGGAAGAGGGCTCGCACACACTCGAGCGCACTCTGGGGCCGTTTCAGCTGACCGCACTTGGCGTCGGCGCGGTCATCGGAGCGGGTATCTTCGTGCTGGCCGGCCTGGGAGCCCACTATGCCGGGCCTGGCCTGATGCTGTCCTTCGTTCTAAGTGGCTTAGGCTGCGCCTTTGCCGGGCTCTGCTATGCCGAGTTTGCCGCGATGATCCCGCTGGCCGGGTCGGCTTACACCTATGCCTATGCCACACTGGGCGAACTGATTGCTTGGATCATCGGCTGGGACCTGACGCTGGAGTATGCGATGG
>CALMAP010000254.1:3166-8323 GCA_937859825.1 uncultured Terriglobus sp.
CCGTCAGCTCCGGCTGGTCGAACCACTTCATTGAGTTGATGGACATCTTTCATGTCCGGTTTCCGCTCTGGCTTGCGTATGACCACTGGACCGGGTTCGGTGTTGCACTCGATAAGGTGGCTCGCTCGGTAATGAGCGTACAGTTTCCGACACTCCTGGCCGGGTCTCAGGAGTACATTGCGAAACTTGGCGCACTGAAAGCTGCGCCCTCTGCAGACATGCTGGCGCAGGCACATCAGGTGTTAAACGCACCCATATTTGCCGGGCATGAGATCGGACTCAACCTTCCCGCTTTCCTGATTGCGATCGTTGTTACGTCCGTACTCGCGATCGGGATCAAGGAATCGGCCAAGTTCAACGCCACAATTGTCGTCGTCAAGGTTGCGGTGGTGCTCTTCGTACTCGGTCTCGGCGCCCACTATGTGAGCGCGGCCAACTGGGGACATGACTGGCATACCTTTGCCCCTCACGGCTTCGGCGGTATTGGCGCGGGTGCCGCGTACATCTTCTTCGCCTACATAGGCTTTGACGCGGTGTCCACAACTGCGCAGGAGGCCAAGAATCCGCAACGCGATCTGCCCATCGGCATTATCGCTTCGCTGCTGGTATGTACTGTCCTCTACATCGGTGTTGCCGCAGTCCTCACCGGTATGGTGCCGTGGGCACAGGTGAACATTGAAGCTCCAATCGCGCGTGCCTTCCTAGACCGCAATCTTGTCTGGGCGAGCGACATCATCACGCTTGGCGCACTAGCGGGCCTCACGAGCGTGATGCTGGTGATGCTGCTGGGGCAGACACGTGTTCTCTACGCGATGGCGAACGATGGCTTGCTCCCGCGCAAATTCTTTTCCGAAATTCACCCCCGCTTCCGTACCCCTTTCAAGAACACCTTTCTTGTGGGCACGTTGGCAGGTATTGTTGGGGCGCTGACTCCCATTGACGACATCGGCAAGATGGTTAACATCGGTACGCTTCTCGCCTTCGTGATTGTCTGCATTGCCATCGTGATCCTGCGACGCACAGAACCGAACCGGGTACGCCCGTTCCGTACGCCCTGGGTGCCCCTGGTACCCGCTCTTGGCGTTCTATTCAACGGCTACATGATGGTCAAACTAGGATGGTTGAACTGGGCGCGTCTGATCGTCTGGCTTGCAATCGGTCTGGTCGTCTACTTTGGATACGGAGCGCGGCACAGCAAGGTGCAGCGTGGCCTCACAGCAGATGTGGCTGCGGACTGAGACTTCTTTTCGCATGCAATAGAAAACGCCTGCCATTCAGCAGGCGTTTTTTGCGATAAGACTTTCAGAAACCGGCGTTGGCAGGACGCGTCTGGGATGCATTCCTCGACTGGTGACGTTCGACCGCTTCGACCTGCAGCGAAACGTTGTGCTCGGGATCATCTCGCAGTCGGAGAAAAAGCGTATGGCCATCTGCGGGTCTCGGCACCTGCAGCGTGTCTCCGCCGAAACCGGCTGGCTCTTCCACGGACACTGCGCCGGTCGCGTCCGCTGACGCATTCTGAATGAGGTAGAGTCCGCTTCCGGAGAGCGTGCAGGGCATATCGGCGGGTGCAGTTCCTAGCTCCGGTGACGCTGCCGTAGCGCTTACTGAAGGCAGCGCCGCTTTCGCAGATCTTGCGGAGCATGTGAGCTGCTGCACAATGGGCGTGCGCACCAGCGTGCCCAATGACTGCCAGTCGGATGCCGTGTCTTCCGCAAGGACACGAAACTGCAAAGGGCCGAAGGCGGATGCTCCAAATGCCTTCTCGGGTGAGAAAAACGCCAATGCAGTGTGGCTGTCCTGCAGGACCACGGCACCGTCTGCGAGGGCCAACGTGGTCAGCAACGTTCCGTCTGTTGTGGCGACCTCAATTTTGGTCGAGCGGCGAAACTTTGCTGGAGAATCCGAGCGAAGCGAGAACGTCACCCTGCTTGCAAGCGGGATCGCTTCCTTGTTGGTAAGGTTGAGCGTCAATCCGGTGGTGCCGGGCACGACCGTCATGCTCAAGAGGGTGACCGCGGGCCGCGCTGCATCCACCAGAAAAGGGACAGGCACGCTTCGGCCATCGCGCAGGATAACAAGGCCCGTACCCCGATCACCATCGCTGAATGCTTTCAGCTTCTTCGCGGATTTCTCGCTATCGTGTGTCTCTGAGGCAGTGACCAGACGGAGAGACTTGCCATCGCGCGAAGAATCCGGCGAGGGAAGCAGCATTCTTCCGTTCAGGTCGAGAGACTTTACTTCGCCCAGACCTGTGCCTGTCAGGGTGGCGAACTGATCGCCTGCATGAATGCGCAGGTCTTGCGGCCGGAAGACATCGGCATAGGTCTGCAGCGGCACGGCAATCGCGTCCGATTCGCCGTACTGACGAACTTCAAGCGACAGTTTGCCTGGTGCGGCGCGCTCCAATGGCAGCTTTACGAGCAGGGCATTGGCTGGCCCCTTTTCGTCTCTGTGCCACTCCAGCGGAATCTCAGGAGCATTGGATAGAGTCACCGACCGGGTGCAGGCGATGCCATCGGCATCCAGGGTGAGCGTGTTGGTCTTGCCTGTGAAGAGTTCATTGTGCTGCGCGGCTTCCCAGTGGGAACCGGGCAGCTGCTGTAGTGGTACGGCTGGCCCTGAGAAATGATCGAAGCCCCAATATCCTTGAACCGTTCCCGTGATCTCTACCGGGCCTGTGTGCTCATGTGAGGTGTCCTGCGCATGCGCGGGTGGTTCGTCCTTTTTGATGGCGTTCGCGGCAGCCGTCACAGGTGGAGCGGCGTCTCTGGCGGGTGGGGCCGAAGCACCAAGAACTTTGCGCTCTTTTTCTGAGGTGACAATCAGTCCTCCTTCGTAAGCGTCCGGCACTAAGGGAATATCTGTTCGGCCGTCAGCGCTTGGCTTGTCCAGGTGCAGTACCAGATCGTGCGCGAAGCCCGTCGCGAAGACGAGTGGTGCTCCGTTTAAGGGCAGTACCATTCGCGGTTGCAGCAGGCACGACACATGCCGGGCGTTCTGCAATTGCAGCGGCGGCGGCACTGCCTTCTGAATCGCGGGAAGCGCAATTACGATGACAGATTTGGGATCATGGAAAGAGGGTGCGGTGTTCAGGCGCAGGTTCAACGCATCTCCATCGGGAAATGCAATTGCGGGGATGTATTGGAAGTGCGCCGTGTGCAGCCCGGTCATCAGGCGAACGACGTCCAGCACGGTACCGACATAAGCGGAATATGAGGCGACGCCGGCCTGAGTAGCCATCGGAGTACCGGCGACCGCGCCGATCAGGTCGGAACTGGGTCCGGTGGTCAGTATTTGAGCGAGGTTCTGACCGTGGCCGTCATCCAGAAGCAGTGCCGTTCCGGTCTGCCTGAGGCAGGTCAGTTGCGCATCTGCCGCCAGCTTAAAGCAGTCATCGTTCTGCTTCAGGTTCAGGGTGGCAGCAAGCTTGCGGGAATGGTCCAGCAGTTGGGCCGGCGAGTCGGTAGGAACCTGAAGCAAAGCCTGCGCGTAGCGTTCAATGCGACTCTGCTCGAACGACGCCTCGTTCAGGTCCTGCGAGGCACGCACGAATACTCCTGGCCTGCCGCGCACCGCAGACTTCAGAGTGGAGAAGTCGCCGCCGGTTTCCGGAGCGACGAAGATCAGCGCCTGCTGCGCTTCTGCCGGTACCGACACGGTCACGCCCTCATTCCGCGTGCGCTTGTCCCAGGTCTCGATGCGGGTAAACCACTTGTCCGGTGGCGGATTCGTCGAGCCGCGCAAAAAGGCAATCACCAGAAGAAGGTGCACGGACTGCGTCTCCGGCAGATCCGCATGGACCTGCAGCTTGTCTCCGGGCTGCAGGTTCGGCACGGACGAAATCGGCAGCGAGTTATCGCCGCGAGTCACGTGCACGTCAATCCGCGGGCCCAGCAGATCGAATCTACCGACCTGCCCTGCGGCCGTTCCGGCTGCAAAGCCGAGAAAGCAGGGAAGAACAAGCGTCAGCGCTCGGCGCTTCAGAGGACCCATGACCTGTTTAGACGAGCCGACACGCCGAGGCGTCGCATCGGTCTTGCAATCGCAACGTTACGATACGGTGACTTGTGAGGCTGGGTTCTGCGAAACTCCTGCGAGCATCGCTTCCGGCGTCATGCGGGTCGAAGGGGCATCACTTGCAATCACGCCATCGCGAATTGTCACGACTCTGTGTGCATGTTCCGCAATATCAGGCTCATGCGTAACGAGAACGATCGTATTGCCGCGGCGATGCAGTTCCTCAAAAAGTCCCATGATCTCGATACCGGTCTTGGAATCGAGGTTTCCGGTCGGTTCGTCCGCCAGAATGATCGAGGGCGAATTTACCAGCGCTCTTGCAATGGCCACACGCTGACGCTGGCCGCCTGACATCTCATTTGGCTTGTGCATCATGCGCTCACCCAACCCCACGGACTCCAGCACGCTTTTTGCACGCTCGATCCTTTGCACGGTGCCCGTGCCGTTGTAAATCAACGGCAACTCCACATTGTGCAGTGCTGTGGCACGGGCGAGCAGGTTAAATGTCTGGAAGACAAATCCAATTTCTTTGTTCCGGATGCGCGCGAGCTCGTCGTCGTTCAACCGTGAGACATCGTGGCCATTCAGGCAGTAGCTTCCCTGTGAGGGGGAATCCAGACAGCCGATCAGGTTCATCAGCGTACTCTTGCCCGAGCCGGAAGGGCCCATGATGGCCACGTATTCATTGTGTCGGATCCGGAGGTTCACGCCACGCAGGGCATGCACCTCCTGGTCGCCCATGACATAGGTCTTCCAGAGGTTGTCCGTGGCGATGACCTCGCCGGGAATGCAGGTAACGCCAGTCGCTGGGACCGCGGGTGCCATAGTTTCTCCAGTGTAAGACTCAGGTATTATGACGATGACTCGCTGGTCGAGGCCTCGGGCTTGGTGTCGCGCTTCAGAGGTGTTCCACTCTTCAACGTTCGAAGGGTCTTGAAGCGGCCGGTCACGATCTCATCTCCCGGCGCAAGGCCTCGCAACACCTGGATTTCCGTGGAGCCGGTCACGCCCGTATCCACGGTGCGAAACTCGGCACGTAATTTCCCGCTGTCTTGCTTGAGAACGTAAACACCCTGCACCTGTTGCGTCTTCTTTGTGTTGGACTGCTGGGCATCTTTCGGCTCTTTGCCCTGATTT
>CALMAP010000254.1:8333-9019 GCA_937859825.1 uncultured Terriglobus sp.
CGAACTCCGCTTCCTTGATGGGATCGCGGTTGATCAGCGCCTGCAAGGGCAGCACGATCGCATTGTTCACTTCGGCGGTGCGAATCTTTGCAGTCGCAGACAAACCTGGGCGGAGCTCATCATTATTCTGGCCGCTCACATTGTCCAGCGTGACGACGATCTTAAAGTCTTTTGCTTCTTCTGTTCCGGTAGTGGACTGCGACGTGGCAATACCTGTGGTGCGCAGCAGAGCCTGATCGCCCACTTCCGTCACGTGGCCCTTGAAGATCTTACCGGGAAGGGCATCGACCGTTACGTCAACGGCCTGACCGAGCTTCACATTCACGACATCCGTCTCGTCCACTTTTACTTCGGCGGTAATCACGCTCATGTCAGCAAGAGTCATAAGCGTGGAACCCTGCGCATTCTGGATGCCCGTCACCATGGTCTCGCCTTCACGGACCGGAACATTGGTGACAAGGCCGTCGAACGGAGCGCGGGAGATGGTCTTGTCCAGCGCGTCAAAATTTGCGCGCTGCGACGCAATGGCCTGTTGCACGTGACCGCGCTGGGAGTCGGTTTGCGCACGGGATTGCGCCAGGGCGGCTTCCCGCTGCTGCACCGTCGCGACATCCACGTCGTAGGCAGCCTTGCGCTGGTCGTAATCCTGCTTGGAAACGAGTTTGTTGTCGTACAGTTGCTGGTAG
>CALMAP010000254.1:9029-9973 GCA_937859825.1 uncultured Terriglobus sp.
TCGATATCAAACTTCTTCTGCTGCAGGTCGGCTTTTGCCTGAGCAAGATTCGCCTCAGCAGTTTTTTCCGCTGCAGCGAAACTGTTCACGTCCGTCTTGCTGGCGGCAATCGTGGCGGTCTGCGCCGCTACGGTAGCTTGCGGCTGCACACTTTCCAAGGTCGCAAGCACCTGGCCTGCCTTGACATGGTCACCCTCTTTGACCGACAGATGCGTGATGCGGCCGAACGCAGTTGCGCCAATGTTCACATAGGTCTTCGGTTTGATCTGACCCGTGCCGCTCACAACGGAGGTAAGGTCCTCACGCGTGATCTTTGCAGTCGTTACCGGAGTGTAAGCAGCCCGGTTGTGCAACACAGCGCCAACCGCGATTCCGGCCACGACCAGAAGGATCAGCACGATCAACAGGATTTTCTTTACGCTCATGGTCTCCAGTCCAGGGTAAGGGAACATACGCTGCACCGGACGCCTTGGTGCATCCGGCCTAGCAAAGTGTAGTACGGCAAAGGGGTTTTGTTTGTTCCTCTTTTGGTTGTTCCTTTCAATAGCGTGCGGTGATTTGCTTGGCGCGTGCTCCCTTTTCCCTTTTCCAGACGTCTGTACAGCACCTGTGCTTGTACCTTGTCCGCAGTAGGGGAGCTTCGCTGATTCCGGCAACGCATTTCATTGCTGGCAAGGACACAAGCCCTCTAAAATGGAATGAGATAGAACGTAGGGTTAAGGTGGCGGAGTTTGGCGATGGTGCATGGTGGAGCGAAGCAGTGGATCGCGGTAGCGGTTTTATGTAGCACCGGGTTGTTGCCCGCTAGGGGGTTCACACAATCTCAACCAGCCACAACGCCTGGCCAGACACCGGACCAGAGCGGCAAAGTTGTGAAATCCGAACCACAGGAAGAGCGTCCTGACCCCCTGAAACGCCGCCTTTCAGACCGCGAGCGCGTCCAG
>CALMAP010000254.1:9983-11067 GCA_937859825.1 uncultured Terriglobus sp.
GGGAGTTGAAGGGTGACAGCCCCTGGGGCAAGTGGCTGAATCAGGATGGTGTCTGGATCATCAGCGATCAGGAGGTGCAGGCGTTCAAGTCATTGAAAAATGACGAAGAACGAGAGCAGTTCGTCGAAAACTTCTGGTTGCGCCGTAACCCAAACCCTGAATCTCCTGATAATGAATTCCGTGAGCAACACTACGCTCGCATCGCCTACGCAAACGAGCATTTTGCCGCAGGTAAACCGGGTTGGAAGACAGATCGTGGTCACGTATACATCGCCTATGGCAAGCCAGATTCCATCGATTCCCATCCGAGCGGGGGCAACTACCAGCGACCCATGGACGAAGGAGGCGGCAGCACCTCAACCTACCCGTTTGAAACATGGCATTACCGCTATCTCGAAGGTATTGGCGACAACATCGATCTGGAGTTTGTAGACAGTTGTCAGTGTGGCGACTACCACTACACCATTGATCGTTCCGAGAAGGATGCGCTGAAGCACACACCGGGCGCCGGCCTGACCCTTTACGAAGAGATGGGGCAAGCGGATAAGAAAGACCGCTTCTCTGGAGGGGGGCTCGAGCAACTCGGCAATGGCCCCATGGCTGCATCGCAGCAGAGCAAGCAGTTCGATCGCCTCTCGACTTATGCCAAAATCATGGCTCCCCCGCCGATCAAGTTCAAGGATCTTGAACAATACATCGGCACCGCCACGATTTTAAAGGGACCGCCATTCCTGTTCGACGTACGCACCGACTATGTGAAAGTTACCAATG
This sequence comes from uncultured Terriglobus sp., assembly GCA_937859825.1. GTDB lineage: Bacteria > Acidobacteriota > Terriglobia > Terriglobales > Acidobacteriaceae > Terriglobus. The sequence goes on from CALMAP010000254.1 coordinate 10,755, forward strand.
ACACCGTGCTGATGCCACTGACATTGCAAATTCGAAATCGTGACATTACCTTCCAGACCAAGGATGGCGTTTCGACCGGCACTGTCAACATTCTGGGGCAGGTTTCCAACATCAACCACCGTGTGGTTCAAACCTTTGAAGACACCGTGAAGGTGCAGGTCGCGTCGGAGTTCCTTGGTAAAGAGCAGGCCAACCGGAACATGTATTGGAAGTCGCTTCCGCTTCGGCCCGGGATTTACAAGGTCGATATTGTCATCAAAGATGTCAATAACCCCGACCACATCGGAACATGGCGCCGGTCGGTGAACGTGCC
>CALMAP010000255.1:0-5019 GCA_937859825.1 uncultured Terriglobus sp.
GGCCCGTCCCATACCAGCCCAGGCCGAAGGCCTGGGTACATGTGGAAGAGAATCCAAGCTGAAGTGCGTCATAGGACGGCACTACACCTTGGAAAAGACCCTATCGAATGTCGAAACGACAGGCTCGGGTCGCTCCTGGTTGTGCCGTCAGACGCCGCGCTTTGCGCTCGCCAGCGGCGGCGCATATGGTGAGCGGTGCTTCTTCGTTTTGACCGGGGGCGGCTCAAGCGAGACCGGACGTTCCTTGCGCTGGCGCTCCACCGCTTCCGCAATGGCGTACTTCAGCGGCTCAAGGCCTTCACCGGTCACGCCGCTGATGGCGAAGAAGGGCAGCTTGCGTCGTTTGGCATAGGTCTGCAGCTTCTTCAGCTTGTCCGGGTTGGCGGCGTCGATCTTGGTGGCGACGACGATTACGGGCTTGTCTTCCAGGCCATGGCCGAAGTCTCGCAGCTCGGCTTCGATGGTCTTCATGTCGTCCACCGGATTGTCGCGGCCGCTGCCATCGGAGATATCGACCAGGTGCACCAGAACGCCGGTGCGCTCAATGTGTCGCAGAAACTGAATGCCCAGACCCGCGCCCTGGCTCGCGCCTTCAATCAGGCCGGGCATGTCCGCGATCACGAACGACTGCTCGTGCGGAAAGTCGCCGACTTTCACCACGCCCAGGTTCGGCTCCAGTGTGGTGAAGGCGTAGTTCGCAATTTTGGGGCGTGCGGCGGACAGACGCGAGATCAACGTGGACTTGCCCACATTGGGAAAGCCGACCAGGCCTACGTCAGCCAGCAGCTTGAGCTCGAGCCGCAGCTGCCGCTCTTCCCCCGCGCGGCCAAGTTCGTGTTCGCGAGGGGCCTGATGGGTGCTGCTGGCAAAGTGCTGGTTGCCGCGACCGCCGCGGCCGCCGCGCGCGATCACGACCTCTTCGTCAACTTGGGCGAAGTCGTGCACCTGTTCTCCGGTGGCTATGTCGTAGACCACGGTGCCCACCGGCACCTGAAGCACCATGTGCTCACCCGCGGCACCGCTCATGTTCGAGCCCATGCCGTGCGTGCCGCGATCGGATTTGTATTCCGGATTGAAACGAAAGTGCACCAGCGTGTTGTGCCGTTCGCTGGACCGCATCAGGATGTCGCCGCCGTGGCCGCCGTCGCCGCCCGAAGGCCCGCCGCGTGGTACGAACTTCTCCCGGCGAAATGCCATGCAGCCGTTGCCGCCGTCGCCGGCTTTTACACGGATTTTTGCCTCATCAATAAACATGCCATTCCATAGTCTACCCGGACGCATGTTGCGCACGAAAAGGGCTAGTTTCCCACAAACACGCGCCCTTGCTGATGCCCGGCCACGCTGCGACAATAAAACAGGCAATCACAGACCATGCTTCACCGCGGTTTCACACAGCTGTGTGAGGCTACGTCCATACGCTCGACTCAGACCCGGTACGGCACACCCGCACCGATGAAGTCTTCCGGGCGGACCAAAGTATGCGCAGTACCCTTCGGGTAGATTCAGCGGCTCAAGACCGCGGCCAACCTCGAGATTGTGGACTTTTAGGAGAACCAATGATGCAGAACAAGCTCGCACGCAGCCTTGCGCTCGCGTGCGTCCTTTCCGCGGGTTTCGCCGGTGCGGCGGTGGCCCAGAACACCACGCAGGGCGCTATCGCCGGAACGGTATTCGACGCCACTAACGCAGCCGTGCCCAATGCGGCAATCACGATCCACAACGACGGCACCAACGCTGAGATCAAGTTCACCAGCGGCGGATCGGGCGAATTCAAGGCACCGCAGCTCACCCCCGGCACCTACACGGTCACGATCACAGCTCCTGGTTTTGCAGAGGCGCGCACAACCGGCCTGATCGTCCAGGTGCAGCAGGTCACGGAACTGAACCCGCACCTGACCCACGGCGCGGAGTCGCAGGTGGTCCCCGTCTCGGCTGAGATCCCGTCTATCAATTTCGAGTCGCCCGAATTTGGCGGACACCTGAGCAACCGCGAGATCGAGAACATTCCGATCAATAATCGCCGCTGGTCTACGCTTGCGCTCACCACGCCCGGCGTCACGGTCGATACCAGCGGCTTCGGTCTGCTGCAGTTTCGCGCGATCGCCCCCACGCTGAACAACGTGCAGATCGACGGCGCAGACGACAACCAGGCCTTCTTCGGGGAAGAGCGTGGCCGCACCCGCGCCGGTTACTCCACTTCCCAGGCGATGGTGCGCGAGTTCTCTGTGAACACAGGTGTCTACTCAGCAGAGTTCGGGCGCGCCGTGGGCGGCGTGGTCAACTCGGTCACCAAGACCGGCACTAACAGCCTGCACGGCGAAGCGTACTTCTATCGTCGCGATGACAGCCTGGGTGCGTTCAACCCATACACGACTCTTGCCCGTCCCAACGCGAATGGCGTCGGTGTTACCGTGACGCCCTACCGGCCCAAGGACAAACGCAATCAGTACGGCTTTGAACTCGGCGGCCCCATCGTGAAGGACCGCCTCTTCTTCACCTACGCCTTCGACGTCTTCGATCGCCAATTTCCCGGCCTTGGCCGAGCGAACAACCCGGTGCAGTTCTTCAACCCGGCCGACTCCGCCTTGCCGACAGGCGCGACCTGTAACGTCACCACCGGTGCAACCACCGGACTGCCCACAGGCACGGGCACGAACGGCAACGGTGTCACCACCACCTTCCAGTCGTCGCGCGACACGGAAGCCTGCCTGCTCGCGGCGCGTCTGAACTCTCGCGCGGCTGGTAGCCAGACCTATGCCTCGGCAGCCGCGGCCTACAATGCGCAACTTACGGCGCTGGCAGGCGATCTGGGTTCTGTACCGCGTTACGGTCACCAGAACATCAACACGCCTAAAATCAACTGGCAGATCACGCCGAAGCACAACTTGAGCCTGCTGTACCACCGCATGCGCTGGGACTCGCCGGGCGGTGTGCAGACCCAGTCCAGCAACACCTACGCGGTCGACAGCTTCGGAACCGACTTCGTCAAGCTGGATTACGGTGTGGCCAAGCTGAATTCGCTCATCACCAACAACATCGCGAACGAAGTGCGCTACCAGTACGGCCGCGAACTCAACAACGAAGGTCAACAGCCCTACTCCAATTACACGCAGAACTTCTTTCGCAATCCGGCTACTGGTGTTGTTCCCCAGCTCAGCATCTTAGGCAACACCGGAGGGCTAGGTTTCATCGCGGGTTCACAGTACTACTCGTACCGCGCCAAGTATCCGGACGAGCGCAAGTGGCAGATCGGCGACACGGTCTCGTTCAACTTTGGCAAGCACAACATCCGCGTAGGTGAGGACATCGTTCACAACTACGACATTCAGAGCGCACCCAACCAGATCAACGGCGCCTTCACCTACACCGACAGCCTGGTCAACTACATCTCGGACGCACTGCAGAACAACGGTACCTGCAACGCTGCCCGCAGCGGCGTGGGCAACCTGCCCTGCTACAACAGCTACCTTCAGAGCTTCGGACCGTACACGTTCGATTTTTCTACGACGGACTACGGCTTCTTCGTACAGGACGACTGGAAGATCCTTCCGCGCCTGACGCTGAACCTGGGTGCGCGGTACGACTATGAGTCGATCCCGACGCCGTTTACCGCGCTCGCAAACTCGCTTGCGCCGCAGACGACCGGCCATCCAAACGACAAGAACAACATCTCTCCGCGTGTCGGCTTTGCCTGGGACCCCTACGGTGCCGGCAAAACGGTAGTCCGCGGCGGTTTCGGCATGTACTACGGCCGCATTCCTAACGGCGTGCTGCTCAGTGTGCTCACCAACACCGGTTCGCTGTCTGGCGCGCTGCCGAACGTCACCTTCCAGAACACGTCCACGGGTGCCCCGACCTTCCGCAACCTGGCTGCGGCAGGAACGCAGACGCCGAACGTGCAGTACTTTAGCAACCACTTTCAGAACCCCGCCACCTACCAGGCCGACCTGACGGTGCAGCAGGACCTCGGCAAGAGCAACGTGCTGAGCCTTGCTTATCTCGGTTCGTTCGGACGGGAGCTGCCGAACTTCATCAACATCAACCAGGACCCCACCCGTTTCTACACGGAAACCTACACCGTGCAGCCGAGCGCGAACGGCAACTGCCAGATCTTTGCCTGCGGCACGCAACTGCAGTCGCGGGTGTATGCGCAGCGCCAATATGTCGGCACGGCGCTTACCTCGGTCGCGCCGAACACCAACTACGCTGCCATCACCCAGGCGATCAGCAACGTCAACTCCAGCTACCATGCTCTGTCGTTCGACATTACGAACCGCTCCTTCAAGTGGGCCACGTTCGACGCGAACTACACCTGGGCCCATGCGCTGGACTTCTCGCAGAGCTCTTACTCTTCGGGCGGTTCCACCAACGCATGGCTCGATCCGTTCGGCAACCAGCGCCTCAACTACGGCAACTCGACGTTTGACATTCGTCAGCGCGTCGTGGGCTGGGCCATCTTCAACCTGCCCGGCATCAAGGCCGACCACAGCGCGCTGGCGTACCTGACCAACGGCTGGTCGATCAAACCGCTGATCCAGGCGCAGAGCGGTCTTCCGTACTCGGCCACCGTGAGCGGCACAACGCCCACGCAGTGCACCACGAACGGCTGCCTTGCGCCGAACTCCGCAACCACCACGGGCCTTCTCGGCACCAGCGTGACGTACATCCCGCAGCTCGGCCGCAATACCTTCCGCTACCCGCGCGTCGTCAACATCGATGCCCGCCTGCAGAAGGACTTCCGGGTGAGCGAGGGTAAGGCTGTCGCGCTGTACATCGAAGGGTTCAACATCGCCAACCACCAGAACGTGACTGGCGTGAACTCGGCGGCCTTTACGGCCATCACCACCACGGCGGGCACCGGCAACGCGAACCTCACCAGCAGCACGAACTTCGGTACGGTTAGCAACAGCAACAGCAACTACGCCTACAGCCCACGGCAGTTTCAGGTGGCGGCGCGCTTCACCTTCTAACTGACGGCACCATGCAGTCAGGGGGGGGGGGGGGGGGCGCCCCCCCAGC
>CALMAP010000255.1:5029-6671 GCA_937859825.1 uncultured Terriglobus sp.
CTCGACCACGTGCTCGCCACCATGGCCTGCCATCATTCGGTCCGGGCCGGGCGGTGGCTTCGGCCACCGCCCTTTCTCTTTCTGTGCGGAATCTTTTAGGCTGCGGTGAGCGCGCAAGAACTGCGCCGCTCTTTCTCTACCTTCGACTTGATTCTGGAGAATCCCGGTTGCGCCGCTTTCTGCTTCAATCTTGCCCAGTCCTCCTGCTGAGCGCGGGTAGTCTCGCGTTCGCACAGGACATGACCACCGGCGCAATCGGTGGCGTGGTGCTCGATGCGCAGGGCCGCGCGATTGTGGGTGCGCGGATCCACTTGGAGGGTGGCCCTGGTGCAGTTTCACGCGACACAACAACGGATGGCTCAGGTGAGTTCCTCATCCGCGGCATTTCTCCCGCAGGCGTGGAACTGCGCATTTCTCATGATGGCTTCTCGCCGGTAGAGGTCGCGAGCGTGCCCGTGCCATTGGGCGAAACGGCCCGGCTTACGCTGCGTTTACAGATCGGCGGTGCTTCGCAGGCGGTTACGGTGCGTGCAGAAAATGCAGAAGTGCCTTCGCTTGCGGATTCTCCGCTGAACCCGGCGCTTTCGCCGCGGGAACTGCTTGCTTTGCCCATCGACGGAAGGCGCTTTCAGAGCTTTGCCATGCTCACTCCTCTGGTGAACCTGGCGGACACGCCCAGTGGTACCGACGCCAGCACCACCGGTTCCACAGATGCCGTGATCGACAGCGACACGGTGCGGCTTTCGATCCGAGGTCTGGATCCCTCGCAAAACAGCTACGCGCAGGACGGCCTGAGCAGCCTGCGCAGTTACGACGGTGAGCCGCGTGGCGGAGCGCTGGTGCCGTTTACGGCTCCCCAGGAGGCGGTGCAGGAGTTCCAGGTGCGCGTCACCGGGCAGGGTACGCCGCTGGGCCGCGATGCCGGTGGCTCGGTCCATGCGATTACCCGGCGCGGTGAAGAGCGAGTGCACGGCTCACTCTTCTTTCTTCTGCGCAACAGCGGAGTCGGCGCGGCAGATCCCTTTGCACTCGCAACCCGTTATAACAACGGCGCTCCGAACAGCTTCTACGTGAAGCCGCGTGACCAGCGGGAGCAGTTCGGCGGATCGGCTGGGAGCAACGTACCGGGAACGCGGCAGCGGCTCTCGCTCTTCCTTGCAGCCGAAGCACAGCGGCGCAGCTTTCCCGGCGTAAGTTCGCCGGACAATCCAAACTTTTTCCAGTTCACCGCGACGCAGACGGCGCTTCTCGGCAACCGAGGCGTCTCCCGCGCGGCGACAGCGAGGGCGCTCAGCTTTCTGGACAGCCTCGGTGGTGAGGTGCCACGTCATGCGAATGAGGTGGCATTTTTCCCGCGCCTGGATCTGCGTACCGGAACGCGCGGCAATCTGGCAATCACATACACGCTGGTGCGCTTCGACTCACCCGCTGGGCTGCGCGAGCAGACCGTGGTACCGCGTTCGCGCGATGCGTTCAGCACGCTGGCGACCAACACCGACACGCTTACCGCGCGATGGGCGCAGGCGCTCTCAAACCGATGGCTGAACGAAGCGCGTGTGCAGTTCAGCCGCGAAGCCACCTGGCTGCAGGCACCCGCTCCGCTGGCGCAGGAGCCGCAGACCGCTCCCGGCGGCGCGGTGCC
>CALMAP010000255.1:6681-10886 GCA_937859825.1 uncultured Terriglobus sp.
AAAGCGCCGCCTGCCGCAGGAGAAGCGCGCGGAGCTTTACGATGCCATCACCTTCGGTGGACGCGCCCACACCATCACGCTAGGTGTAAGCGCCAGCCTGATCGATATGGCAGTTGAAAGCGGCGTTGCGACCAATGGTGCCTATCAGTACAGCAGCGGCTCAACGAACGGCCGTGCGGGCGGCTTGGTCGACTTCATCACGGACTACACCTTCTCGGCGCTCGCTTACCCGAACGGTGGCTGCCCTTCGATCTTCGCGACAGTGCACCTGTTCTGCTTCCAGAGCTACACGCAGACGTATGGCAGCACCGGCGCAGTGCGCTTTCACACCGGCGAGGCGTCGGCATTTCTAAGCGACACATGGCGGCTCACGCCCAATCTGCAGGTTGATGCAGGGGCGCGGTATGAATATTTCCGCATGCCATTGCCGCAACATGCGAATGCCGCGCTGGATAGCGTGTTCGGCGACTTCGCCTCCACCAACGACTTCCCGGGCGATCCCGGCAACCTTGCTCCGCACCTTGCGATTGCGTATAGCCCGCGCGCGTCTACCGTGGTGCGGCTTGGTTACGGTATTCACTTCGGCCGAGTCACGGGCCGTGTGTTGCAGCAGGCACTCCAGGACACGGCGCAGCCGGCGAGCACCTATCAGATCCACCTGACGCCGCGCACCGAGGTGGAAGCACGCTGCGCATCCGCCGGAACAAATTTCGGATACCCGGCAACCTACGCCTGCACGCCAACGGGAGCAGTCGCACGCACCAGCGGCGCGACCGTGTTTACCCATCGCTTTCAATTGCCCATGGTGCAGGACGCGGAGCTCTCGCTGGAGCACAGTTTCGGCAGGGGAGCGGTTTTGAGCGGCAGCTACGCGCTCTCGCTCGCGCGCGAACTGCCCAACACCTTCGACCTGAACATCGCGCCAGCATCAGGCAGCGCGACGTATCGTATGCAACGTGATGATGCCGGCGGAGCAGCCGGTACGCAGAATGGCGACACCTTCCATGTGCCGCTGTACACGGCACGCCTCTCGCCACTCTTCGGTCCGGTCACGGCGGTGCTCTCGAACGGGAATGGGACCTATCACGCTGGCGTGGTGCAGCTTACGCGCACCTCTACAAGCGGGCTAACCCTAAGGCTCGCGTATACCTTCAGTAAAGCCATCGACAACCTGCGCTCCACCAGCGCCAGTGCGGAGCAGGACGCGCAGTTCGATCCACTCGACGCCAGCTACGACAAGGCACGCTCCAACTACGATCGTCCGCACAAAGTTGTCGCCACGGCGGTCTGGAGCCCGGAATCGTACAGCAAGAACCACATCCTCCGTACCGCTTCCAACGGCTGGAGCGTCGCACCCATTGTCTTCGCAACCAGCGGACGTCCCTACAGCTACCTGGTCGAAGGCGGAAGCTCGTTGGCTGGGGGCCGCGAAAGTATCAACGGCTCCGGGGGTGCGCCGTACCTACCGACCGTAGGGCGGAACACGCTACGGCTGCCGTGGTCCAGCAACGTGGACCTGCGGGTGCAGCGGCGCTTCCCGCTGCATGAGCGGCTTGAGGCGCGGCTCTCCGCCGAGGCATTCAACCTGTTCAACCGCCGTAACCTCACCGCCGTGCAGCAGCGCGCATTCCTGGTGGGTACCACGGTGAACGGGATTACGCCGCTGATTTACCAGAACGCCTCCACCATTGCCGTGGAAGGTCTCACCACCCGTCCCTTCGGCACGCCTACCAGTTCCGCCAACGCGCTTACGCGCGAGCGCCGTCTGCAGTTCGGCTTGCGGCTCTCCTGGTAAATCTGCTGCAAACGACAGAACGGCTGCATCCAAGCAGGCATGACGTACTTTGAGGTCTTTTCGCTTCCACCGAAGCTCCACATCGATAGCGCTGCGCTGGAGAAGAGCTTTTATCGCCTATCGCGCGAGTACCACCCGGACCGCTTTGCCACCAAATCTGCGGAAGAGCAGGCCGCGGCAACGGAGCGCTCGTCCCTGCTGAACGACGCCTATCGCGCGCTGCGCGATCCGATCCGCCGGACGGAGTATCTGCTGGAGAGCGAGGGCGTCGAGTTGGAAGAGCAGTCCGTAAAGGCGACGGAGGCCGCCCGCGCCTCGGGGGAGCAGAAGAAACAGATCGTTCCGCCTGACCTGCTGGAGGAGGCCTTCGAACTGAACATGCAGCTGGAAGAGATGAAGGTTGCGGCCAAGATGGGGGAAGACGATCCCCAGCTACGCAAGGATCTTGAAGCGGCAAAGGCGAACTTCACCGCGCTGCTTGAGGCTTCGCAGAAGTCGCTGGAAGCCGAGTGGGACAGTTGGGACGCCGCCGTGGAGAGTGGCGATGACGGTGCGAAAGACGCGGCAAAAGATGAGATGGTTGCGCTGCTGAACCGGCGCTCCTACCTGCGCAACCTGCTGCGCGACGTGGGTGAGTTTGTGTAGGCACACTCCTCGAAATGACAGGTTAAAGAACGAGTCGCTAGAAACAGATAGAAATCGTGGAACCAGCCGCCCTCCATCGCGTATAAGTTGGCAGAGGATTTCCTAATGGCTTCGTACGCTTCGCGTCTTTGTGGTGTGGCTTTGCTTGTCTGCGCGCTTCCGGCGCTCCACGCCCAGGGTAAGGTGACTGAGAAGAGCTACCGCGTGCAGGGCCACGCCGCGCTGCAGCTCCATGCAGACGATGCATCCGTTCACGCCACCAGTTGCGGCGGATGCAGCACGGTCCAGGTGCGGGTCGATTTTCACGATGCAGACCCCTCCCGCTACGACCTGAAGGAGAGCCAAAGCGGCAGCACTGTTTCCTTCGAGCTCAAACGCAAGCCCATGTCCGGCTGGTTTTCGGGGTGGGCACACGGGCCGGAGATCACGGTGCAGGTGCCGACAGACGCCGACACGAAGCTTTCCACCGGCAGCGGTTCTGTTGCGCTGCGCGGCGTGCACGGGCAGCAGGAACTGCATAGCGGCAGTGGCAGCATCAACGCCGACGAGATTGACGGTTCGCTCCAGGCTGACACCGGCAGCGGCAGCATCCATCTGCGTGCGGTGCAGGGCAGCCTTGGCGCGCATACCGGCTCCGGCACCATCGATGCAGACGGCAGGCTGAGACTGCGCCGCGTGAGCACCGGTAGCGGCAGCGTACACCTTGTGCTGACGGACGGGTCCACCCTGGACACCGGCGCCCTGGTGGAAACCGGCAGCGGTTCCGTGGACATCCGCATGCCATCGTCATCTCACGCGGAACTGCGGGTCAGTACCGGCTCGGGCGGCATCCATTGCGACCTGCCTGTCACCGTTCAGGGCGAAGTGGACAAGCACGCTCTCCACGGAATGCTGAACGGCGGCGGCCCAACGCTGCGCGTAAGCACGGGCAGCGGCAGCGTTTCCATCAAGTCGCTTTAGTCATTCTGCCTTCCGGGGAGAAAACTCCCGCAAAGCGAGACGAAATGTCTCGCTCCGGGAGGACGCTTGATCGCACTCGCGCACCTAAACTAGACAGGATGAGGTCTTTCGCAGCTTTTCTGCTGGGTGCAGTTTTGGTCGCTCCCGCGATGTACGCGCAGCAGGCCTTCCATGCGGGCACCCGGCAGTTGGAGATAAAACCTGCCGTTACCAGGAACTGGCGCGGCTCACAAAGCGCCACCCTACACTGTGTGCTCTGGTACCCCGCCGAGAAGACCGCCGCAGAAACTGAGCAGACCATCTCACTGCCTGGTCTGCCACCGTTGTTCCTCGCCGGTTCTGCGGCGGCCCAGGCCCCGCTGGCACGCGGCATGGGCCGCCTGCCGCTTATCGTGATGAGTCATGGGCTGGGAGGCTCCGCCGACCAGGTCGGCTGGCGGGCGCCGGAACTGGCGCGACGCGGTTATCTCGTTCTTGGGGTAAACCATCCTGGCAACAACTCGCTGGAACCCTACACGCCAGAGGGCGCGCTGCTCTGGGGTGAGCGTGCGCTGGATATTTCCAACGCGCTCGACGGTTTGCTCGTCGACGCGGTCTTCGGTCCGCATGTGGACACGGCACGCATCGGCGCGCTTGGCTATTCCATTGGGGGCGAGACGGTGCTTGCACTTGCCGGCGCGCGTATTGATCAGCCCGCCTTCTTCGATTTCTGCCTGGCCCACCCGCTCGAAGACACATGTCGTATCCCGTCTACCACGGCCGTCCCGCCCCACCCCCAAGAATTGTTGGAACACCTGCGCACAAA
>CALMAP010000256.1:0-1847 GCA_937859825.1 uncultured Terriglobus sp.
CATGCTTGCGGACAGAGCACCGGGTACTGGCGGTGTTGTGTCGATCGTGAATGGGGCTGAGATGGGTTCACCCTGGAGGGTGTCCGCATCCACGTGCACGGGTGCATCGCTCGCGACGACACGAAGCTCGTAATCGCCGTCAGGCAGCATGGCACTGTCAAACGACCATGCACGTTCGGAGATGTGGTCTTTGACCAGGTGCCAGTTCTGCTCTTGAACATCGCGGAAATACAACGCAAACATAAGGTCGTCTCCGTTCGGGTCGCGAGCGATCCAGCGCGCCGTGACCGCTGTGCGATCACGCTGCGCGAGCAACGGACCGGGAAGAGTTTCTGTCGCCGGAACTGTTGTTTGCGCAGAACTGCGAAAGGCAACGGCCACAACGGGGCTTGCGGCACCGAGCGCCGTAGCGGGAATGCGAGCACCCGGCTGCACGACGATGTCTTCCACGACGGGCGGTAGATTGCGCGGCAGGTGATTGACCGTGACGGAATCGAGTCGCGCGCCGGGGTGCAGTACCGCCTTCCATTGCATGTAGCGCGCTGCCGGGACCGGCAGCGGCGTTTGGTTTAGCGCAACCGGAATCCAGTCCGACCAGAGATCGGCCCCCGCGTTCCTTGGGTTCTCCACATTGCCGGAACGTACGAGCAGGTCGATACCCTGCGCGCTTCCCAGCACCTCGAGACGTCCCCAGAGCGTGGCAACGTCTCCGTCAAAAACGTCTGAGATGTATGCGGCGTTCGGTGCCGGTGCGTCACTCAGATAAAACAACTTGCCACTGTTTGCCGTCACGATCAGCAAGCCGTTTACGGTGGGCGCGAGTGCAACAGCCTGGCTGCTTTCTGTATGCGCCACATCCGTAGAGAGGCCCGGCTGCGCCGGATCGACCCGGTAGATACGGCCATGGTTGCCGGTAGACACATACAGGGCGCCGTTGCGAAAGCTGAGGGAGTAGGCAACATCGTCACGGAGCGTGAGCAGGCGTTGTGGTGTGCCGTCCTTCGCGATGCGGTAGATCTCCGAACCCTCAGGAACCACCGTATTCGATGCCGCGGCAGCGGAAGACCCTGGCTGCGTAAATGTGATCGGGATACGTGGTTCTCCCTGCGCGGGAAGTGCCGGGAACGCCGGCGGCCGGCGGTCTCCTACGGCTGAGGCATACAGATTTCCAGACGGGTCCAGCGCAAGCGAAGTGATTTCGTGCTTCGGAGCGGCGTACAGCGCGAACGCCTTGCCAGTAGGAGCGATCCGATAAATGATGCCTGCGCCATCGGACCCTGCGTAGATGGTTCCGTTTTCCTCCACAAGCAGAACGCGGATGTGCTGGTCGCCCGGGTGAAAAAGAAGCTGAGGCCTGGAACCTGCGGCATGTGGCAGCCGATAGATGCAGGCCGGTGCACCGGTCGCAACCAGAACGTCGCCGTTTGGTTCAGACGCAAGACTCCAGAGGTATTTCGGCTTTTCGGCAGTGATTGCGGGATCGAATACGACCTCAGGTTTGGAACCGGTTTTCAGCCGGTAGACCTTTCCATCGGGAGATGTGGCTGCCAGAACACTCCCGTTTTTCTCTCGTAACAGGGCCTGCACGTTCGTTTCTTTGAACTCCGCTTGTACGGTGCTGACGCCTTTTGCATCCACTCGAAGCACCTGTGAGCCTCCGCTGACTGCACCTGTGCCGACCAGCGCGCCACCATCGTTTTCAGGCAATACAGACCAGAGGTATGTGGCATTCGTGTTGACGATATTGCGGAGTTGGGGAGCAGGCTCCAGCTTTCCGTCGCTACGAATGGCGACGTTCTGCGGCGTACCCTTTTCAAAATCCTCGTATCGGGTGGTGGTCCATTGCC
>CALMAP010000256.1:1857-3533 GCA_937859825.1 uncultured Terriglobus sp.
GACACGCCGCACAAGCTGAGCAGCAGCATGAAAGAGATACCTGCAAGGTGGCAAATCCGATATCCCTGTTGTCGAAGAGAAGCAATCGTGGTCAAGAACATTAACGCACCCGAATCGTGAGTACCTGGGAGCCAGAGAGAGCCGCGCCCACCGGTGCGGAGCCGAGTTCCCGAGCCGTCTCTGAGGTGAACGAGACCTCGCGTGTGTCGCGCAATTGCTGCATCGCATTCACCATGGAGGGCGGCAGCGAGGGCAGCGCCTGTGTAGCGGTCACAGCCTGGGTCTCGTGGTCCAGCAGGGTGACATAAAGCCTGTCATTGTTGTGTGTGCGATTGAGCACGGCAATGGTGTCCGCCAACCCAAGCGGGTGTGCGTTCGATGCCGGAGGAGGCGCGAGCAACCGGTCCAGCGTGGCCGCGTCACTTACCAGAATGCGCAGCGGCCCCGACTCCAGTGTGGAGGGCAGCGTGACAGGGAACCGCAAGACGCGAGGTGCAGCCTGATAAGGGCGCACCGTTGCTTCAACGACCAGCGAAGCGCCAGGTTCGGCTTCATCCCGACTTAACCGGGCAGACTCCATTTGTGCAGAGTTACGAGAAGGTACTACCTCCGCATGCAGGTTCACCTCTGAAATCTGTGGGCGCTGGAGCGGGTTTGCGTAAAGGCGCGCGAACCGCTGTGCCACGAACACTGCGGCCTGTCCCGCAGCGGCGCCACCTTCTCCAGAAGAGAGTGTCTGGTCCAGGCGCAGTGGCTGCAATCCCGGAAGGATCACTTCACCCGTGATGCGCAAGCTCATTTCGTTTCCCGCAGTGTTGGTTCCGCTCAGGGACTGGAATAGCCCGGCCAAAAGTACCTGCGGTGTGAGCTCACGGTTGTTCAACACCTCAAAGTGCAGCGAGCGTGCGGGTAGCCCGCTGCCCGGCACCGGAGAAAGCTGAACGCTGACAGGAATCATGGGAGCAACGTTGCCGAAGGTGCCTGCAATGGCATTGGATCTGTCCTGCGTGAACGCGCCGACCGTCTCGGTTGTCTTGACGATCTTGAAGGCGTTCATCGGTGACGGCAGCGTTGCGAGTACCTCGGCCTTGGTCATTGGGATCGAAACGTCGCCGTACTGCGTAATGGGATGTCCGCAGGCCAGCAGTTGCCGATCGTCCACGGAGGTTACGGTGCAGGGTGCGGCAATGTGCAGGTCGCCTCGCGCCAGCGTTGCGGACACGGCGGAGCCGGGCACAATCGGGCCGGGCTGCGGCTGGTCCGGTGCGGCGGAACCGAGCCCCTCGACGGGATCAAGCCCCAGTGAGCGAAAGCCGTCACCGTAACGGGCAAGCGTTTCCTGCGTAAAGCCGGAGAAGACGGCAGGCGTGCTGATCGGCGCGATCAGGGTGGCGGAGCTATCTGTGACGGCAGAGTGTGCTCCTGACGCCAAAGATGCGCTGTCATGGTCGCTTTTCCCCGGCAGATCGCGAACCTGGAACATAAGGTCGATGGGAGTGATGCCGCAGATTGGCTCTTTACTGAACTGCCCGATACGGAAGCTAAGCGCGCCAAGCAGCTTGCCGTCGATGTAGACAGGGGATCCGCTCATCCCTGCGACGACGCCGGTAAACTCCGGCTTGGTTCCATGCAGCCGCGCCAGGATCATATCCTGCCCGGGACCGATGGCATTGGGC
>CALMAP010000257.1:0-6874 GCA_937859825.1 uncultured Terriglobus sp.
ATACCGGGATTAGGACAAGCCCTGCGCGGTCAAGGCAAGGTCCAAAGCAATTCTGTCTGCTCCGCGCACATGCCAGACGTTCCTGGCTGGGCCGTATGGACTTGATTCCCGTTTGCGACCGGCCGTATGCGGCGTAGGACCGCGCGGAGGAAAGGTATACTCCTCAGCCACGACGTGATCCGCGCGTCGCGATGTTCGAACTTGCGGCACGGCTGAAGCCGCGCCCTTCAAGAACGCAACGGCGTCTGTAATAAGGCAAGCTGTCACAGGCTCGGTGAGTTCGGCAATGAAGTCAGGGGCGCAACGTACCAGTGGGACAGCAGCTGTTGCACTTTTCTCAGGTTCCCTGAATGCCATCGAGCTTCGCCAGCGCCGACGCGTTTGCACGATCGCGCTCACGGTCGAAGAACCATCCCCACTTGTTGAAGTATGCGATCGCCGAGCGGATGAAGATCCACATCAGCTTGCGGCTTCTATGTGAGCCGCGGTGATAGCCGTGGGTTATGGCCACGTGCGGCCAGTAGAGCAGATCGCTCTTTGCAGCCATGCGACGGCAAAGGTCCACATCTTCCAGGTAGAGAAAGTAGCGGTCGTCGAATCCGCCCACCGCCTCCAGGACGGAGCGTCGTGCCATGACGAAACAGCCGGAGAGAAATGGCACGCCGGTCATCTCAACCTCTTCCATTCCGCGCATTTCGTAGCGGTCGAGTCTTGACTGAAAGAGCGGCCGGAACCGTGCCGGGACAAACCGGCGTGCAAAGAAATCCATCGGCGTGGGCAGCAGCTTGCACAGGTGTTGTGGCTTGCCATCCGGATAGAGCACGCGCGGCATCGTCCAGCCCACGGTGGGGCGGCTGTCCATCAGATCTGCAAGTGCTGGCAGCACGTCTTTCTCGAAGGTCACGTCCGGGTTCACCATCAGGTGATGTTCGGCGAATGCGTCTGCAAGATGCTGGAGCGCGAGATTGTGGCCTGCACCGAAGCCGAGGTTGCGGGGAGCGGCAACGTAGCGGCCTCCAAAAATTTTCACGTGCTGCCGCAGAGCCGCCGCCCCTGCGGCGTCTTCGGATGCGGCGTTGTCGACGACGATCCAGGCACGCACCTCCGGCGAGGACGACAGCGTGGTGAAAAGTTCGGTAAGTTCCTCCGAGGACGTGCGGTAGACCACCAAGCTGACCGAAACACGGCCCTCTATCAGCTTCGGCTGCTGTGTCTCGCCTCGGGGAGCTCTATCCAATGGCCTGGGGTTCCAACGCTGCGGAGTTCTCGGAAAGATAGTCGATCGGCAATTGTTTCAGCAGCGACCGTAAAAGCGCGGAGTCGTGGTCGCGCGCGGCACCCTCAAGATGGGTCAGTTGTTCGGCAAAACCCTCGCCAGGCTCCTCCGCCCGCACCTCGAAGACCTGGTCGAAAATCGTTGGAGTCACCTCGGCATCTTCACGCCACAGCTGCTCATGCAGCTTCTCCCCTGGCCGGGAGCCGGTAATCTGGATTTCGATGTCTTTGCCCGGCTGCAGCCCGGAGAGTTCGATGACCTGCCTGGCAAAGTTCACGATCCGGACGGGATCGCCCATATCGAGCATGTAGATATGCCCATGCGAAGCGAGCGTTGCCGCCCGCAACACCAGACTGACCGCCTGTGGGATGGTCATAAAGTAGCGTGTCATCTGCTCGTGCGTGACCGTGATGGGCCCCCCACGCTCAATCTGCTCAAGAAAGATCGGCAGCACCGAACCGCGGGAGCCGAGCACATTGCCGAAGCGGACGCAGGCAAACTGCGTCGCATCTGCTTCCTTCGCAACACGGTGGGCGATGTCCTGAATGACCACCTCAGCCAGTCGCTTGCTCGCGCCCATGATGCTGGAAGGATGCACAGCCTTGTCTGACGAGATCATCACCATGCGCTGGGCAGAAAACTCAATCGAGGCCTCGGCCAGCGTGCGCGTGCCGACCACGTTGTTCAGCACAGCCTCGCAGGGGTTCGCCTCCATCAGCGGAACGTGCTTGTAGGCCGCGGCATGCAGCACCACCTCAGGCCGCTCCTTCTGGAAGACGCTGCGCACCGCGTCTGTGTCGCGAATGTCCGCAATGATGGGTACGATCTCGACCGGCCGCGTCTCGACTACCTTGCCGAGCTCCTGCATCAGCTCGAAGACACCGTTCTCGTCCTGGTCGAGCGCAAGCAGGCGGCGCACATTCGCGGTAGACACCTGCCGTACCAGCTCCGAACCGATGGAACCTGCCGCGCCTGTGACCAGAACCGTTCGGCCATCAAGGCAGGCCATTACCTCCGGGTGCAGCTGCTCAGCTTCATCCTCGGGCTTGCGCAACGCGTCGACCGTAAGTTTTTTGCTGACACGGACACGGTTGTTTACTAAATCATGAATGGAAGGCAGCAGCTTCACCCCTACATCCATGGACGACGCAAGCTGCATAATCTCTGACATCTTCTGCAACTCAGCTGAAGACAGAAAGAGCATGGAAATCTTGCGGCTGTAGATGAGCCGTTGCAACTGATTGATGTTGCCAAGCACCGGGACGCCGCTGATGCGCCGGTTGTGAAAGTGCTCCTCGTCCAGCACGATGCCAACCAGGCCCGCGCCAAACAGAGGCTGTAACTGTGCCAGTGCCGACGCGATGGTCTTTACCGTACCCACTACCAGCACGCGGTCGGTTACGGCAAGGCGCAGCAATGCCTCGTGGTCCAGGCGGCGAAGCATGCGTATTCCCGAACTAAGGCAGAGGCTGAGCAGGGCCGTGATCAGCGCCACGCCAAATGGAATCCACCGGGGATTGATTGTGAACGCACCAATCAGCAGCAGAAAGATGCAGAGCCACAGATCTCTGAGAGCGATCCGGCCGAAGTCGTTCGACCCGAAGTGCTGCCATGTGGATCGGTAACCACCTGAAAAAGAGAGCACCAGCGGCTGCAGAAAGAGCATGGCAAAGCACCACAGCCAGATGTGGGGGCGATACTGCGGAGGAACATTCAGGTCGAAACGCAGGATGTACGCCAGTCCCACCGCCGCTGAACCACACAGGCCGTCCAGCAGCAACTGAACAGGGCGGCGCACCACAATGGGTTTCAGCAGGCTGCCATAGCGAAGCCGCGCGCGCAGTACCTTTTGGGAATAGGACAGGTCCGGCTTGGGTCCAGTGCTGCCAGGATTCGGCACGTTGCTGCGCTTCCTCAACTTTCGTGTAGCGGATCAGGTCACTTAAGAATACGCCGGATGGTTACCCTCTGGCATACGGAAGCGATACCAGGCGGGCTGGAAGTCCCTTCCTTCCGGAATCTCCACCTTGTAGAACCGCATTCCACGTGGATGTCGCTCTTATGCGCATACTGCGTCTCTGCGTTCATGCCGAAGGAAGAGCTTACCGCCGTAACAAAAGCACACTCCGCTTGGATGCGCCCGCTTCTCCCAATGTCGTTTTGAGGAAAGCGAGGTCCTGCGCTACCATCAACGAAGTTCCAGCGGTGCATCGGTGAAGGGTCTTCAGCACGTTCGGGCAGGCAAACCATGAGCGTTGCAAAGCGGCTTACCCGCTCTTTTGGAGCGGTGTTGCTGGGGCCTGTAGTTACCCTTGCCGTGCAGATTGTGAATGTGCCCGTGATGCTGCGGGTGTGGGGGCCTGCGCTATTTGGCGAGTGGCTTCTGCTGAGTGCGGTGCCGACCTACCTGCTGCTGACAGACCTGGGCTTCGGCAACGTTGCCGGCAGTGACATGACCATGCGCATGAGCGCCAAGGACGCGGACGGCGCGCTGGAGACCTTTCACAGCTCCATTGCCCTGGTCGGCTTCACCACGCTGGTGCTTGCATTGCTGATTGCGGCTCTATTTTTTATCGTGCCGGTACATCACTTGCTGCACCTCTCCGCCATGTCGCCGAAGGAAGCGCAACTGACGCTGCTGCTGCTGTGTGTCAATTGCCTGGTCATGCTGCAGTGGGGTGTGCTGATGGCGCCCTTCCGTTCCACCGGCAGGTATGCCCTGGGCATGTTCTCGGTGAACTGCATCCGCATCGTTGAGGCCGCCGGCTTCTTTATCATCGTCTTCCGGCACACGCGGCCACCGGGACTTGCAGCCTTCATGCTTGCCGTCAGTGTTGCAGGAACACTTTGGCTCATCTTTTTGCATCTTCGTGGAGCGCGGCACCTTCCCATCGGCTTCAGCCGTGCAAGCCGCATACGCATCCGTGAACTGGCGGCGCCCGCTTTCGCTTTTCTTGCGTTTCCCGTCGGTGCAGCGATCAGCACGCAGGGCATGACGATTGTCGCCGGACTCACGCTGGGTCCCCTGGCTGTGGCCGCATTCAACCCCATGCGAACGCTCTCTCGCCTCGCATTGCAGTTGACGGATGCAGTAAAAAACGCCTTCTGGCCGGAGCTCTCTGCGGCCTTCGGCTCCCGGGACATCGCGCTGGCCCGCCGCCTCCACCGTACAGCCGTGCAGGTCTCCCTCGCGATGGCGGCAGCCGCGCTCGTGTTCCTGGCAATCGCCGGGCCGCGTGTGTTTGCCTTCTGGACGCATGGCAGCGTGGCCTTCTCCGGCACGGTCTTTCACCTGCTGCTGCTTGCCGTGCTCGCGAATTCCTTGTGGAACGCCAGTTCCGCAGTGCCGGTCGCGGCCAATCAGCACAAGCAATTGTCTGTGCTGTACGTAATGTTCAGCGTGCTTTCCCTTGCGCTGGCGTATCTGCTTGCCCACCGCATAGGCTTGGCGGGCGTGGCCGCGGGCATGCTCTTCGCCGATACCTGCATGGCGGCTGTGGTGGTACGCATCACCAATCGGCTTCTACAGGAAAGTCCCATGGAGTTCGCGCTAGGGTGCCTGGACTTTACTCCAGCGATCGCTGCAACGCGGCAGTTGCTGGCGCGGGCCACAGGCAGGGGCGGCAAGCCGCTTACTTCCATGCGCTGAAGAGCATTTCCCGGTAAGCCTTTGCAACTACCTGCGGTGCATAGTGCGACTGAAAGCGCAGCCACCCGGCTTTTGCAAGCTCATGCCGGTGGTCCACGTGGAGTATCAGCCGTTCGAGCGCCTCGCGCACAGACGGGGCGTCTGTCGCCACATTCATCCCTGCACCGCCGTAAGCCAGGAGTTCACGCTGCACCTCCCATGCCGGTCCGATGCAGGCTACGCCTTGCGACATCGCTTCAAGAAAGACAATGCCGTAGCTCTCAAGATGCGCGACGTTCACCAGGATGTGTGCACCCTGCATCTGCTGCATGACGTGTGCGCGATCCAAACCGCGCAAGACCTGGATTTTAGGGTGTTCGGGCACCTGCATCGGACTGCGGTCAAAGTTGCTGATGACGGTGAGCAATGCGCGTTGCAATGCGGCGTTCGGCAACCCGAGAAATGCCTCCAGCAGTTCCGGCAGACCTTTGCGCTTAGCGTTGTTTCCCACAAACAACACACGGACTGTTTCTGCGTCACGGTGTTTCTTCAGCAGTTCCGGCATGCAAGCCTGCAGGTGCGGGACGAAGTACGGAACGGCGCTGAAGCGGTCAGCCGACTCCGGGAACATGGCGCGGTGACGTTCTGCCTCAGCCTCCGTTTGCACCTGCACGCGTGCGGCGCGTTGAAATAACGGGCGCTTGGCGGATATTTCCTCCTGCAAGGTAGCTTCCGGAACGCCATAGTTCCGTTGCATTTCAGGGTCAATAATCGCGTTCTGCCACACCACCGGCACGCCGCCGGCGTTGGTTGGGAATTCATGCGTAAAGATGAGTTGCGCCCCCGAGCGCCGCAGATCGGCCCGGCTGAGCCGGCCGCTGGTGTAGGCATGCTGGCTCATGGGCAGACCGACGCGCCAGCCCACGGCCTTGCGGATTGCCTTTGCGTTGTCCAGCAGCGTGATCCACGGCGAAGCTTGCGGGATCAGGCGCAGTTCCGGTACAAACTCGGAAAGCCGCGGCATCACATAGCGCAGATAACGCCAGTCCGTATTGCGGGAACGTATGTCCCGCGGGGAGCAGTTCAGAAAGACCGTGAAGGGCGATGCCATTGCTCAGGCCTGTGGCTCACGACGGTAAAAAAGCTGCCGTAACCGGAATCCCAGCGCGGCGCGGCCACGTTCCAGTTCGACAAGCAGATTGTGTCGCTTTCCAGTAAAGCGTTTGACACGTGCGGTCTCCTCAATCGCCGCAATCGAGTCGCTGGCACCTCCGCTCTGCATCTCAGCAGTCACCATCGGCAGAAATGCGGTTTTTAACCCGCTTCCGGCACGCAGGAGGAACTCGTAATCGGCCACGATTTTCAGCGAGTCGTCATAGCTGCCGTGTCGCTCGAAGAGGCCGTGGTCATGTAACGCTGAAAACGCGGCCAGCGCCAGGGTTCACCAATAAGCCGCGTCTTGCCATTGGGTCTGCGCCAGCGCACGTGGCTCGAAAGGTACACCGCCTCGGAATGCTTTGCTGCAAGTTGCATATACGCAGAAATCGCGCCAGGCAGGTACACGTCGTCTGCCCCCAAGAAGGCGATCCACTCCCCTTGTGCCAGCCGCAGCCCTTTATTCCATGCGTCGTAGATGCCGCGGTCCGGCTCCGAGACCCAGCGCATCCGCTTCCCTGCATGTTTCCGAAGAATGTCCACCGTGTTGTCGCGCGAGGCGCCGTCCATCACCAGGTGTTCGACGTTCGGGTAATCCTGCGCTTCAACGCTCGCGAGGCACTCCGGCAACGTTGCTGCCGCATTCCAGGTAGCGGTGATGACAGTGACAAGAGGAGCCTCGATATGCTGGAGTTCTACTGGCAGGTTTCCCCCGGACATGTCTTGCTGCATGGGTGAACGCAACGATTCACCCCTCAGATGCGGCGCATTGCTTTGGTAGACTGGGATGCGACCATTCACCGCGGACGGACAGC
>CALMAP010000257.1:6884-7732 GCA_937859825.1 uncultured Terriglobus sp.
TCTTTTTATTCTCTTAATTTTTCGTCGGCAGCGTTCATTTTCTTTTCTTCTATTTTCTCATCCTGTTGAACCTGCTGCTGCTGTGCCTGATGGGGCAGCTGTGGCTGCCGCCCGGCCTGCTGATGCTGATCGGCTTTCTTTGCTTCAGTGGAGCGGTCGGTATCGCGCAGGGAACATCTACCGTGACGCTTTTTTTTAAAGCGTTCTTCGGCATCTTTGTAAGTGCGATCTACTATGCGGGCTTTCTGCGGCTGATGCGTTTCGATACGGAAAAGTGCTTCGCAAAGTATGCGCAACTCGCCTACTATCTGGCCCTTCTTGGCTTTCTGCTTATGCCGCTGCAGAACCATGCGGTTGCCGGGGTGCGCCTGCGCAGCATCGAGTATGAGCCGGGGGAGTTCACTATCGTAACGCTGCCGGCGCTCTATTACTTCGCGGACTTATGGCAGCGCGAGCGCAAATATGGTCTTCGGGTGATTGTCATGCTGGTGGCCATTGCACTGGCGAACTCCTCGATCGGCTTCATGGGGCTTTTTGTCGGTCTCTATCTGCTGGGCCGGCGTTTTCGTTTCGGCACCGTGGGCGCACCTTTTTTCATTGTCCTGATCGGCTTTGGCATCTATGTGGCTTCGCCGGACTTTCAGTTAAGGTTGAACGACAGCCTCATCGGTTTTCGGACGCTCGATGCTTCCTCCCTCAACGCCAGCTCTTACTCGCTTCTCTCCGGCGCGTTCGTTGCAGCCAAGGCTTTTCTAAACCATCCGATTCTTGGCGAAGGGCTTGGCGCCATTCCACTTTCTAATGCAAGGTATGTCGGCGCGCTGCCTGGTTCTGACTCCTTCCTGGAG
>CALMAP010000258.1:0-5181 GCA_937859825.1 uncultured Terriglobus sp.
GGCGATACCAATTTCCAGTCGTCTTCCAGCAACAGCATCAACCTGACGGTTACCGGAAGCGGTTCGGCGGCGGTCACGCTTGCGCCCTCCTCGCTCAGCTTTACCACGCAGACCGGCACCACCAGCGCTTACAAGGACGTGGTGCTGACCAACAGCGGCAGCGCTTCCCTCGCCATCAGCAGCATCGCCGTGACAGGTACCGGCTTCACCCAGGTGAACGGCTGCCCAACCAGCCTGAGCGCGAATGCACAGTGCACCGTCCGTGTCACGTACACGCCACAATCCACAATAAGCGTGCAGGGCTCGCTCCTCGTACGGAGCAGCGCGGCGGGCAGCCCCAACTCGATTCCGCTGACGGGAACCGGTTTCACGCCGCTCAGCCTCGCAGCCTCGGCCAGTGCCTTCCCTGACACCACCGTCGGCGCTTCCAGCATTCTTCGCCCGACCGTGACCCTCACGAACAACACCTCAGGCAACGTGACGATCACGCAGATCGCTTCGGACAACGCTACCGACTTCGAGCCTGGCCCCGGGTGCATCAATGCGACGGTCGCCAGCGGTTCAAGCTGCACGGTGCTCGCGATTTTCCATCCAGGTTCGGCAGGTGCAAAGTCGGGCAGCATCTCGTTCACGGTGAACGGCTCAACCCTCAGCACCAGGTTCACGGGCAAGGGGCTCGCTGCGGGTGAGTGCCTCGATTCCGATGGCGACGGCCTCTGCGACGACTGGGAAAAGAACGGCATGTGGGCGCACGTGACGGGCACGGGAGACCAGTTCATCGATCTGCCGTCCATGGGCGCGGACCCCATGCACAAGGACATTTTCATCCACGTGGACTACATGCGGACGGCCCGTGGTGTTACCGGCGAACACTCGCACCAGTTGAAGGTAGGCGCGGCTGCGTCCGTGGTGCAGGCGTTCAAGGTCGCGCCCGTAACCAATCCGGACGGCAAGATCGGCATCAACATGCACATCGATTGCGGCGCGGCCTGCCCGATGAACCAGGCAACGGGCGCGACATGGGGCTCCGCCAGCAAGGCGGCCTCGCTCAGCGAACAGGCCGTTCTGGACGCAGTGCCTGGTGAAGCCGCAACTTCGTTCGACTGGACGGTCTTCGACACGAACTCCGCCGCATTCAAAGCCACGGGCCGCAGCCTGGTCTTTCACCACACGATCATGGCCCACGATCAGAAAGCGGGAAATACGTCCAGCGGCATCTCGCGCAACGGCGGCGTACTTTCCGAATTTCTCAAAGGTGCCAGCGACCTGGTAGTGAGCCTGGGCTCCTGGGACAACCAGACCGGCACGGAAGCGCAGCAGGGCGGTACGCTGATGCACGAACTGGGCCACAACCTGAGCCTGCAACACGGAGGCCGGGACGAGGACAACTACAAGCCGAACTACCTGAGCGTGATGAACTACAACATGCAGACGGCCGGCATCATCGCGTTCGGCTCGAACGGTTATCTCGACTACTCGCGCTACAAGCTGCCCGGCCTAAACGAGTTCAAGCTGAACGAGCAGGTGGGACTCAACGCCGATCCGAAGACGTTCCCCGCCGGACCATTCACCCCAAGCATCGAGAAGTACGGCACGTACTACTTCTGCCAGGGCGATTCGCCGAAGCTGGTTGGTCCACACGTCACGCTGGCCCTGGACAGCCCCATCAACTTCAACTGCGATGCAAAGAACGTCATCAGCCCGCTTGTCTCTTCCGACGTCAATGCGGACGGCTTGTTAGGCGCGCTCGCAAGCAATGAGGACTGGTCTCTCCTGGTCTACAGCGGTGGTGCGGTCGGCGGGAACGGCATCGGCGTCGCACCTTTGGCCGTGACACCTGCAGCTGAAATTACGCAGGAGCAGAACAGCCTTATCGTTCCACCGTATGGCGTTGCTATTCGTGGCATGAATTCGCTGCGTACGGCGCCGGGCAGCCAGCCGACCCTGCGCTTCGTGGTGAGCAACACCGGCTCTACGGCAGACACCTACACCCTGAGCGCAAGCACGCTTGCAGGATGGGTAATCACCCCGGGCTATACAAGCAGCCTTACGCTCGCACCCGGCGCGCGGGGAGAGGTGGCCCTGACCTACACCGTTCCTGCGACAGCGGCCAGCGGCGACGGCGACACGCTCGTTTTCCGGGCAAAGAGCCAAAATGCCTCGCAGATCACCGACTCGGTTGAAGTAAGCACCTATGCGGAGACAAGCCCCGCACCCGTTGCGGTGTCCGCGTCGACCGTGGTCTTTGGTGCGCAAATTGTTGGGACCGCATCCACTGCCTCTTCGGTCGTGATCATCAATACCGGTACAGCGGCCGTCAGCTTCCCGGCAATCGCGGCAACGGCGGAATTCCAGCAGACCAACACCTGCCCTGCGCAGCTCGCGCCCAGCGCGAGTTGCGTGGTCAACGTGCTCTTCCAGCCCACCGGCACAGATGCCCGCACGGGAACACTGAGCATTACCAGCAGCGCTTCGAGCACACCGTTGGTCGTGGCACTGCGCGGGATCGCAACGGCTGCGCCGCGGCTGCGTCCCGAAGTTGCGCTGGCCATCACGGCAACGAGCGGCCTGGCCGGTCAGCCAGTCAGTTTGAAGGTGGCGGTCACGCCGGCAAGCGGCAGCGCAGTTCCCAGCGGCAACGTCATGCTTTACAGCAATGACGGTGTGCTCGGCCAGCTCACATTGGACAAAGCCGGTACCGCTACTTACATGACTTCCTCGCTCACAGCGGGAACGTACAACCTGTACGCCGCCTATCAGGGCGACACCGCATTCGTACCGACCAACACGCCCATATCGCCGCTCGTTCTTACGGACGCGCTTCAGACAACGATTACGCTGAAGTCCTCGCTCAACCCCGGCGTGGTGGGTGCGGCCGTCACTTTCACGGCGACGGTTACCAGCTCCTCCTCGGCTGCCGTTCCGACCGGCATTGTCACCTTCTACGACGGAACGGTGAGCCTGGGAACGGGTACGCTCACCAACGGTTCTGCCACCTACACCACAAGCGCGCTGGCGCTTGGATCGCATGCCATTACTGCAGCGTACGGTGGCGATGGCGCGAACCTTGCCTCCACCTCGTCCGCGCTCACCGAAACGATCGCTGCCGCAACGATCACGCTTTCTGCATCGCCGTCGAACCTGACGGTAGCTCGCGGCAGCAGCGGCAGCCTGACCGTCACCGCCACACCCACGGGCCCGTTTTCCGGCCCGGTGGTGTTATCCTGCGGCACGCTGCCTGCACACGCAAGCTGCGTCTTCGCACCTTCGACACTCTCCTTCACCTCGTCATCCAAACCCCAAACGGTGATGCTTACTCTGAGCACCAAAGACGCCACTACGGCCATGCGATCGGAGGCACGCAGTGACCGCTTCGGCATCGTGGCCGCGCTCTTCTTCCCTGTCGGCCTGCTCGGCCTGGCGATGCGGAAGCGTGGTGCCGTGCTGGCGAAGGCTGGCATCCTGGTACTCCTGCTTGCGGCCTTTGCAGCCACTGCGGGACTGAGCGGGTGCGGCGGAAGCAGCGCAAGCAACACCACCTCAGCCGGCACGTACGCGGTGGCAGTCACGGCTGCGGCAAATGGGACGACTTCGCAGGTCACGCTCAATGTAACTGTGCAGTAGGAGAAAGAAACGAAGTTCGCGAGACTACTCTTCGTCCGTATGCTTGGGCTCTGTCATTTCGACCGGAGCGACGGCTTCATCGTCGCGCAGTGGAGAAACCTGCTGTTGGTTCCAGCGATTCCGACCATCAAGGAACCATGCAGGTTCTCCACTGCGTTGCGCCTCGGTCGAAAGGACAGTTCTTAGGGAACGTCGCAAGCACGTCTGATCCCGCCGAAATGGCAACTTAAAGGGGGGAGAGGAATAGCCCAGATACAAAAGCTCAGGGCAGTTTGCCCGCAAGCAGTTGTCCTGCGAGCCACAGCCGGCCCGAGGCCCAGTCCCTGTTTGCACTGGAGACGGAGATGTGGAGAAACTCGGCCGTCTCCTCAATAGTGAGGCCGCCAAAGATACGCAGTTCCGCGACCCGCGCCTGGCGCTCATCCAGTTCTGCAAGGCGGTCCAGAACATGGTCCACTTCGCTGAAGAACAGCACCGACGTGGCTGCCGGCTCGGGGGCGTCCGCAAGGCAAACGATGGTGATCTCGCCGCCACGCTTCACCGCCGCGCGATGATCGCCGTAGGTACGCAGAATGCGCCGCATCATCTGCGCCGCCACGCCAAGCACCTGGGCCCGGTTGCTGAAATCCACGCTGTGCTGCGTTGCCAGCCGGAGGTACGTCTCATGCACGAGCGCGGTGGGCTGCAGGGTATGCCCCTCCCGTTCGTTTCTCATGTAACTCGCGGCGAGATGATGTAACTGGGCGTAGACGTCGGACATCGCAGCATCCAGGCCGCTTCTCAGGGGCTCTGCTGTGTTCGGCACTGGGGGCTCGCTTGCTTGCATATCGTCGGGCTTCGCCACGACTTAGGCTACCTGACTGTCGTTGTGCGATGGCGTCGCAAAACAAGACAACGCGAGTCTTGTTCGAACCAGTCCCGAAATTGCTTACAGGCTGTGTTCCAATCCCATCGTGGTAAGCGGACAAACAGGTGCTGGTACGTTCGAGGGCGCGTCCGGATTTGCACTTAGAAGTCGCTTCGTTAGCAAGTGACCGAATCAGCTCCTCCGAGCTACTCCTGCACGGTTCAGCATTCTGCATCTATTCAGGAGCATGGTGCCATCTCCGACGACCGGAACGCCGTATGGTAGCGCGCCCAGGTTTCAAGTTCTCGAACGGCAGCGTATCCGTCCCGGCGCTATCCTGTTGGCGGTTCTGGCTGCCGCCGGAGCACTCTCCCTGGTCGGGTATGGCCTGAGTCACAGCAAGGTCAGGCACTTTGCCGAGTCTGCCGCAGGAACCAGCCATACCAAGGCTGGGGAGACACTTCCTGCAGACGAAGAGAAGGACGATCCCTCGCAGGTGGACACGATCTATCTCGGCGATGCGGCCGATGCTCCCGTGCCCGCGCGTCGCAACGGACGCGTGGGCAGCGTGCATCCCACCATCCTGATCCGGCTGCCGCGTTATGGTCCGCAGCAAGGACTGATTCCCGATGTTCCCGCGGGGCACCTGCTCTTCCAGTGGCTCGCGGCGTTCAACCAGGCAAGCTATCCCGCGCTGCAGCAGGTGCTGC
>CALMAP010000258.1:5191-16649 GCA_937859825.1 uncultured Terriglobus sp.
GAATCTCGCGAACGCGTCCACTGCCGCTGCCCAGATGCGGTTGCGACAGCAGACTGGCGGCTTTTACCTGCTTTCCGCAAAGGAGATCCAGCCTGGGCTGCTGGTCTTCCGCCTGCGCGATCAAACACCTGCCGCAGTGGAGGTGCTTGGCACGCTGCAGATGCGCGACGGCTCAACACCGGCGGAGATCGGCAGCTTCAGCCTGCGTTCTGTTTCGTCCGATGTTCCGAGCACGACTCATCCCTGAGAGGTTTCTCCGAAGGTGTCGTCCTGCCCCGTGGAGCGCGCCTTCAGCGCTTGCATTCTCTTCCCGGTATACCCGGCCTTCGGCCCTGGGCTGGTATGGGACGGGCCTTTGGCCTGGAGTCGAAGACCACCCTGAGGGAACATCGCTTAGAAGACATAGCCGTGAGGAATGAACGTTTCTTCTCCCTATTCGCTTTCAGAGAGCGTAAGAAAATGTGATTGCGCGCTTTTGCGTGGACTGAGCCGGATAAAAACGGTTTACTTCGCGGGCGCTTCAAGTTGGTAGCGGATATCCCACTTCTGAACGCCGCCGGGCTGCACGTGAATGGGAATGTAGAGTTCCGGGCAGATCGTCTTTGCGGTTGACCAGAAGTACGACTTGCTGACCGGGGAAGTGGATGTTTGCAGAATGCCCACGCCGGTCTCCGTGTCTGCCAGGTGAATGCTGTATTCGCCGGGGGTTCCTGTGTAGCCGCGCAGGTAGCCCATCGCACGGTGTTCGCGGTTGGGCGCTGCGGTAAAGGCGATCTCGCTTCCGCGGACCTCTACGGCGTCGCCCAGTGGCTTTTCCGGCATGGGTGCAAAGCCCAGCTTTACCACGTTCTGTTTGCCTGTAGGCCGGTTGTCGAGCATGAAGAAGTCGTGGTCGTACACGCTGGTCACCATGGGCTTGCTGCCAAGGTTCCGCAGCGAGTGCTTCAGGGTAAATACGGGTGCGTGCGCATCCAGCTCCAGCACCTTGGTGTACTTGTACACGTAGCCGAGCCTCGTCTGAAGCCGCTGCGTAAAGGTGATGGAGCGGCGTTTTACTTTCACCTTCCACGTGCCGTGATCCACGATCGGGTAGACGGTGCCAAAGCTGTAGGGCAGGTCGGCCGTCTTCCTCAGCACGCCAACGCCGGGTTTCATGAACTCGCCTCCGGCTGCGGCCTCGGCATAGCCGAACTCCTTGCCATCTTCCGCGCGAAACTCCTCAGCCGGTCCGGTCACGGCGTCGTTCGCCAGCGGGTCATACTTGTTGAACCACTCGCCAAAGTAGGTGTGCCCGCGATAGCTGGCGCAGGCGATGATGCCGGCCCAGTCGAACCGCGAAGACCGGTAGTAGCCATTAGTGGCGTCCGGCAGAAAGACGGCAAGATCCATCTCGCCGTTGGAAAGGTGGGCCATGGGATGATCGCTGTGCGGGATTGCGTCGCAGGGTTTTACCGGTGCGGACTGGGCACGTAAGACGGCCGTCGTTCCGGCCGTCACGATCAGCACCATCAGACAAACTCGAAGTCCGGTCATCCTGCGGAAGTTCCTTTCCCTTCGTGAACTCTTGCTGCAGATTCATTCGGCCAGACTACGATCGCGAGTCATGCGTGGTCGCACGGCATCGCAGAAGCATGCTGAAACACCACGGTGGGCAATGCCGTGGTGACGCTCAAACCTCTGAGCGGCCGTTCTGGAAGATCCTGGCTGAGACAAAGTTGCACTTCCCGCACGTGCATACATCCAACACTTTATGGAATTTCGACAGCTTGGTAAAAGTGGTCTGCAGGTACCGGTACTGTGCTACGGCACGGGCACCTTCGGCGGTGGAAATGAGTTCTTCAAAACCTGGGGCAGCACGGACGTGGCGGAGGCAAGGGAACTGATCGATGCCTGCATGGATGCGGGCGTCAACTTCTTCGACACTGCCGATGTGTATTCGCAGGGTCTCTCGGAAGAAATTCTGGGTGAGGCCATCGGGCACCTGCAGCGTGACGAGGTGCTGATCTCAACCAAGGCGACTTTTGCCTTCAACGGCAGGAACGACGTGAACGGCACCATGGGCCGCGCCCATGCGAGTTCCGTAAATGCGGCAAACCGCGTGGGTTCGTCACGCTACCACCTCATTCGCCAGGTGGAAGGCAGCCTGAAGCGGCTGAAGACCGACTACATCGACGTGTACCACATGCATGGCTTCGACGCGCTTACGCCTATCGAGGAGACGCTCGAGACGCTGGACACCCTGGTGCGCTCAGGCAAGGTGCGTTACATCGCCTGCTCCAACTTCAGTGGATGGCACCTGCAACGCGCGTTGGATGTGAGCGAACGTTATGGCTGGGCTCGCTATTCGGCGCACCAGGTCTATTACTCACTGGTGGGCCGCGACTACGAGTGGGAGTTGATGCCGCTTGGCCTGCAGGAAGGTGTAGGCGCGCTGGTCTGGAGCCCGCTCGGCTGGGGACGCCTGACCGGAAAAATTCGCCGCGGTCAGCCGCCTGCAAAGGACAGCCGCCTGGGACAGGGCGGGGATGCTGGTGGTCCCGTTGTCAATGAGGAGTATCTTTACGACGTTGTCGATGCGCTGGACAAGGTCGCCGCTGAGACCGGGAAGTCCGTGCCACAGGTGGCGCTGAACTGGCTACTGCAGAAGCCCACCGTCGCCAGCCTGATCATTGGCGCGCGCAACAAGGAGCAACTCAAGTCGAACCTGGAAGCGGCCTCGTTCCAATTGTCCCGGGCGCAGGTGCTGGCGCTGGACGCGGCCAGCGAACGGCCCGTGGCTTATCCCTACTGGCACCAGCGCCAGTTCCTGGAACGCAATCCGTTGCCGCCGGCGGTGCGGTCGTAGAGCGTTTTTCTCTTCCTGAGTGTCACCATCGAGGAGCGAGACGAAGGGCCTGCTTTCGCAAGTAGCAGGATTGCTGCTTCAGGCGCAAGCAGGTCCTGTCGCTCCGTTCAGGAAGACACTCCCACGTAGGTGTAATTTTGGTTTCCAGGGCCAAAGGCCCGTCCCATACCAGCCCAGGCCGAAGGCCTGGGTACACAGGGAAGAGAATCCAAGCGCTGAAGGCGCGCTCCATAGCTCTAACTGCGCAGCAGTGCCGTCCAGTTTGCAGGAACGCGGCCTGCCGGACCGGGTACCGGCTGATTTGTTGGATGGCTGTGCGGCGGCGCGAGCTGGGGGCCGTCCGCGGCGCGCTGGTGACGCAAGTCCCAGAACCAGTCCTCGCCCGGCTCGAAGCTTTGCATGATTGCGTGGCCGGTTTCGTGAAAGTGCCGGGTCGCGTGCTGGTGTGGCGAGCTGTCGCAGCAGCCGATATGTCCGCACTGCGCGCAACGGCGCAGGTGGAACCACCACCCGCTGTTCTCCAGGCATTCTTTACAACCTGTGCCGCTGGGCGTGGCGGTTACGTCGATTCCGTTCATGCGCGTGACCTTCGCTGGCAGCAGCACTAGCCTTCATGGACCATTTCTCGCTCAGCCAAAGGCGGCAAACACTGAGCGTACAACGAGTTACACCGAAGGCCGTTAACGCAGGCCGGTAGCCAGCAGCGCAGTGGGCAATCTGCGCTTGCCGCGTTCCTGCTTCGGCTCTGGCCTGATCTCCGGCGAGGGCACAGACTTGGCCTGCATCAGTGTGGGCACCTGCAGCCGCTGCGGCAGTTTGTCCGGCAGCCCCACGTACCTGCGGTAGACGCTGATGTGGAAGCACGCCTGCTGGAATTCCTCTTCTACGTCAATCTTGCCGCCATTTTCAATTGGCGTGAGGTAAGCGCGCATCCACGTGAGTTCCGTGAGGCTCATGCCGCGCTTGCCAATGTCGACGGCCTGGCCATACAGGTGCGGCGAGGCGATGTCGCCCGTTGGCGGCGCTGCGTTGGCATTCACGCGGACAAGGCGGCGCTGAAAGGCCACGGTGCGCACCGCGGAGGTGACAATGAGTGGCGTACCGAATCGTGCATAGTGCGCACGGCCCATGTCACGGAGAAAACGCACCGTCCACGAGCGCGCATAGCGGCGGTTCAGCGGCAGCACGTCGTTCGGATAGATCGTGTCGTCGTCCGGCAGTGCGATCAGTAGCTTGTCACGGCGCATTTGCGAAAGCTGACCATCGTCCTGCACACGTTCCAGTCCGTCCTGCAGAGCCATCTGGTTCTGGTGTACGAGAATCTCGTGCGAGCCCTTCATCGGCGCCATCATCAGCAGGCGTCCGCCCGTGTCGTAGAGGTTCACATTCGCTGAGGCGAGCGACTCCAGCGGCTCACTGCTCTCCAGTGCTGAGAGTGACTTCTTTGCGCCAGCATTTGCGGCACCGGCGAGCATCACGGCTGTACGAGCCGTTGCCGGAGCACCGTCATCGTCGAAGTTTTCTTCGGCCATGCCCTCTGAGACTGCGGCATCAAGTTTCGGGTGGCGAGCGTTGGCCTGGACCGTGGCGGCAGCCGGTGCGGCCTTGGTGAGAGGAGAACCGGCAGACACCGTGCCGGAAGCGAGCGATGCCGTTCCGCGCAGATCGACCTTCTGTGGCACAAGCGCTGCCACCGGCGAAATCGGGGATGCGAGGGTGCGCGAAGCGGTTTGCGGCTGCGGCGGAAGACCACGGCCAAGCTGGGCGGTTGAGATGACCGGTTGCTGGCGCACCACGGGCGCGAAACCCGCTCGGCTATGGCTCGCGGGTAGCGCATCGGAGCCGTCGGGCTGCAGGCTGTCTCCGTGGATGAACGGCGACGGAACACGCTCAGTGGGTGCCGTGCTTGGAATGTGGCTCTCGGCGTCGGCGTTATCGTCGGCTGCTGTGGTCTGATGCTCCTTTTGTTCCGCGGCGGCAAGGTTTGCGTCGTTTTGCACCATCGCTTTGCGCGTGGTGGCAGTATCTACCGGGGCGAGCGTCGTGCGCGGCGCGGCCGCCAGCATGCGAGTGACTTTTGCGGGCTCGGCCGCTGGTGCGGGCTGGGCCTGATGGTTATACCAGGCGTGAATCCGCGCGCTGGTGCGGCTGTTTGCAGCAGATTCCACCTGCTCGCCGGAGGTAGCCTGTGCCGCTCGCGCAGGTCTGGTGCCGTGCGGCGAGATAGGAACGGTCTGCTCACCCAGGGCGTAACTCGTTGCCGCTTTCGCATTGCGGCCAACCCGCTTTGCCCCCGCACGCACGTGCGCGGTTTCCGCTTCGCGACCATGCAGGGCTGCGGTATACGCCATGCCACGTGCACCCCGGACCGGCCGCGCGCTTGCGGACGCAACGGCATGCCGCTCGGTCGATTTTGATTTTGCGGTGGTGTGCGCCGATCTGGGCACGCGTTCCACATGCGCAGGAGCGGAGCGGCTTGCGCGAACTGGCTGCACCGCGAGCACCTTGTGTGTAGGCATGGCGGTGCGGTGCCCGGTAGCAAAGGCAGGGGAGGCGAAGGCCACGACCGCGGCAAGCGCGAGCGGTGCGCGCATGCCGTACCAAACGGCAGCACGGGGGGTACCCCACTCGCGAGGGGCGCTGTCGGAACGGGAGCCGGTCATGGCGCTGTCCTCATGGCTGAGTACATGGTTCGGTCCGGCCGCGAAGAATCGAAACATCAGAGCTCCTTCAGCCTAGTCACCGGTCCCGCCGCGCGGGAAGTAGCGAGCGTGGTTCGGAATGGCTGCGGTCAACACAGCCTGCCGGATCTTGAAGAAGAGCGGTCGTTCTCCGTAGACCGCGCTATCTCAGGAAAACGGTGCCTGCTTACAATGCAAACAGGTGCACTTCCTTTGCCAATCCCGATTAGCCGCTGTTTATCTTGTGTTTTGCGCTGCGATAACGGTGACTGGATGCAGTGGAGGGAGGACATCGCCTACCACGGTCCAGGCAGCGACCAATCCCGATCCGCGCCTCGCCGACTACAAGGCCCACGTGGAACCGGTGCTGCAGGCTAACTGTCTACGCTGCCACGGTGGCATGAATCGGCGCGGCGGTTTGAACATGAGCACGCGGTCCGCGCTGCTGCAGGGCGGCAAGGACGGTGCCGTGGTCGTTCCGGGCAGGCCGGAGGACAGCCTGCTGATCAAACTCGTCAGCCCCGGCCTCGCGGAGGACGACCCGATGCGCATGCCGCCGAAAGGCGCGCGTTTGCGTGCCGAGGACGTGGCAGCCCTGCGCAAGTGGGTGGCAGAGGGCGTGGTGATGGATCGCTGAGGCGCCCGTCAGGCCAGCAAGCCATCGCTTTCTTCTTCAAGCGAAGCAAGAAAATTTCGGAGCGCCTCAACACGCGGCTGCGCCAGCTCGCGTGAGCGCTCCAGCTTCAGCTTTGTGGGCAGGGTCTCCAAGCCGCGGCGTAACACCACAGCAGCATCAGCAAAGGTATGAAAGCGGGTGTCCCGCCCGATCTTGCAGACAGAACGCATCACCGCGACCGCACCAAGCTGTTCCAGGATGTCGGCATCGCGAAGGATGATCCCTTCGAGCGTCAGAGGCTCGGCGTGCGCCTCATGTGTGCGGATGCATTCGACCGCCGCATCGACCTTCTCTTGCGGAAACGCAGCCTGCCGCAGGTAATCACCCGCCCAGCGCATGGAGTAGATCGTCGCGTTCCATGCGGCCAGTTCCTGCGGAGCCTCAGGCCGATGCCCGGTAAAGACGCCCATGTCATGCAGCCAGGTGGCCGCGAACACGACATCGTCGTCGTACGCAAGGCGTTTACCGATGGCCTGCGTTATTAGGTAGAGCCGCGCCTGGTGCGAGAACTTCTCTGCGGGCTGAGCCTCCAGCCGGATGCGTTCCACCAGTGCTTCACGCCACATAGGTTCAAGGGATATGAAAGGAATGGTCGGGGCGGAGAGATTCGAACTCCCGACCCTCTGCTCCCAAAGCAGATGCGCTACCAGGCTGCGCTACGCCCCGACTTTCAAAATTGTAACGCCGTCGCGGCGAAATGGCAGGATTCGCTCTCTCTTTAGGTCCTATTTCTGGACTAATGCCGCAGACCCAACGCAAGAAACTTACCCACCACAAACGCCAGCAGGGCCAGGGGAATCGCCAGCAGCAGGAACATGCCGCAAACCAGCCCCAGCAGAAACACCCAGTCCGACACTGCATGCTTATGCCGTTGCCTGGCTGGGGACGATGGCAGCCGCAGGTCCGGTTGCGCTCTGGCAGCCGAATAGGCTGCGGCACTGGAGCACCGTTCCAGCAAAGCGAAGTTCCGCCGGTTTGCCTTCCAGGCGATGTCAAAGGCGTCGCCCAGCACGGGAATGGTGCCGATCACCGTTTCGATGGCCACGTTGGCCAGCATGCGTGCGAGCGTTACCTTGGGCACCCCGCGCAGCCATGCGGCCAGAATGATGATCCACGAGGCCAACGCACCAAGAATGTCGCCGATGCCGGGAATCAGGCCGACGACGCCGTCCAGGCCGAAGCGGATGTTGGTGCCGGGAATGCGCAGGAAATCGTCCAGAACGTGCGCGAGCATGTCCAGGTTGCTGTCGCTGAACAGGTCGGCTCCGCGTTGGAAGCGGGGACGCAGAATCTCGGGTTCCGGTGAGGCGCGCGGCGGCATTGCTGTTTTAGGATGCGCCGCCAAGGCATCCGCACTGCCCTGTTACAATCAACGCTGGCACGGCGGCTGTAGTTCAGGGGTTAGAACGCGGGTCTGTGGCACCCGATGTCGAGGGTTCAAATCCCTCCAGCCGCCCCAATAAATTATCGTCCTTTCCGTGTTCGCCTCCGGTAGGCATTTAAGAATTCGCTGGTCGTCCAGACAGCGCCGCATTTCTCACCGAAAACTCTCAGACTCCGTGCCGTAAGCGTAATGCGCGAATCTGCGCAGATGAAAACCCTGCCCTGAATGGTTTAGACGGAAGCGGCTCGTACAGCGCTTACTTGCGAGATGTCAGTCCCAGAACGGGACGCCTCCGTTCTCCTAAAGCATGAATTAGTAGACCGCCTTGTACGCGAGTGCTACCGTTTGCTCGCGCCGGTTTGCGTTGTTTCGCCGACGGCACAGAACTCAGCATGCTATGGCTGTTATCCGCCTTCACGAACACCGGCAGTATCTTAGATCACAACCTAACGGTGAA
Organism: uncultured Terriglobus sp.; assembly: GCA_937859825.1. Lineage (GTDB taxonomy): Bacteria > Acidobacteriota > Terriglobia > Terriglobales > Acidobacteriaceae > Terriglobus. Next base: position 13,235 of record CALMAP010000258.1, read on the forward strand.
TCCAAAGACCGGATGGGACTGCCCAAACACGGCCCTGAACGAAACCAACGCAATCTGCGACGCCCCAGGCCTCGTAGATGAATCGTGGCCGCTCCATGGATACGCAAATGTAACGCCATCCTCCACATCCAGTCGAGTAAGCGGAGCAGGAGTTGCCATTGCCGGGCTCACTACTGATTTCAACGGCAGCACGCGACCCAATCCCCCAAGCATCGGTGCGGTCGAATCCCTTGGCAAGTCAGTTCTTGTTTCGCCTGCCCCGGGATCTACACTTACCTCGTCCAGCGCAACCTTCACCTGGACGGCAGGATCGGGTGTTACCAATAACGTCGTCTATATTGGCAGTCAACCAGGCGGCCTGGATATTTACAGCGGCAGCCCGGTGTATGGAACAACGTCCCTCACCGTCAGTAACCTGCCGACCGATGGATCAACCATTTACGTCCGGCTGTGGTCCTATGTGAACGGTGGCTACCAGTACAACGATTACACCTATACGGCGGTCGCACCGCCTGCTTCGGTCAAGTCCGCCATCGTCTCACCTGCACCGGGTTCGACGTTAACTTCGTCTAGCACTACCTTTACCTGGACGGCCGGAACAAATGTTATTAATAACGTCGTCTATCTCGGCAGTCAGCCAGGTGGCGCGGATATCTATAGTGGTACTCCGGTGTATGGAACAACATCCTTTCCCGCCAGTAACCTGCCGACCGATGGATCCACCATTTACTTTCGGCTCTGGTCCTACATCAACGGTGGATATCAGTACAACGACTACACTTACACTGCGGCATCACAGCCGTAAAGACAACGGTCATAAGGCAGCCAATCGGGCGGCGTCAGCCCTGCCCGATTGGTCTTTACAGAGCTACGTGCTGCAGGCCGTCTCTTGCGCGTGAAATGTTTTGTAAGTCACTGCGAAGCCCTTACGTTGTTCGAGTGAGAAAGCACTCCGAACGATCAGCACCTCAGAAGATAACGAACTTGGTAGAGGCATCTCATCCGTACAGAGAAATGACAACAGATTCGCAACCAGCCTTGGAGCACCCAGTCCTTCGGCAGAGGACCGCGTTTACGGCTGAAGGACAGGACCGCATCTTCGCCGGGACAAGCGGCTGGGCTTACCCGAGCTGGAAGCCAGGTTTCTATCCAAAAGAGGTCCCCGCGCGTCGTTTTCTGGAGCACTATGCCACGCGGCTCAACACGGTCGAGGTGAACTACACCTTCCGTGCGTTGCCCGAAAAAGACCAGCTTGCCGGATGGCTTGCCGCCACGCCGCCTGATTTTCGCTTCGCCTTCAAGGCGCCGGAGCTGATTACCCATCGCAGGCGGCTGCTCGATTGCGGCGATGCTCTCAAGGAGTTCCTTACCTCAATCAAGCCGGTGCGTCAGGCGGAGCGACTTGGGCCGCTGCTCTTCCAGCTGCCACCGAACTTCAAGGCCGATCTGCCACGGCTGAAGAGCTTCCTGAAGCTGCCAGCCCTGCGCCGTGCCGCGCGTGTTGCGATTGAGCTTCGCAACGAAGGCTGGTTCACGCCGGAGTGCTTCGATCTGCTGCGCGCGCACAATGCGGCCCTGTGCATCGCCGAGAGCGAAGACCTGAAGACACCGGAGGTGCATACAGCGGCAGACTTTTCGTACTACCGGCTGCGCATGCCGGGTGGCTACGATGCGGTATCCGTCGAAGCCCACGCAAAGCAGTTCCGTAAGCTGGCCGGCAAAGGCCGCGAGGTCTTCGTCTACTACAAGCACGAAGACGAGCCTAACGGCCCGCTGGCCGCAGAAAACCTTCAACGCGGGTGCGCCGCTCTTCGGTAACGACCAGGACAACAATCGAGCCATCACGCATACCGCAACATCACTGAGGTGCACACGCTGGGCTCCCGATTTGCAAACACTGCGATTTACGGCTATCTTCAGCTTCTTCCAGCAGCGTCGCGTGATCGGCCCACGTAATCGCTCCAACAGCGCGCACACGGCTGGCGACCTCTTTTCAGCACAGCTCGGCAGACACTACGTAACCGCAGTGTCCAGCTCACCTTTCGCAATGACACCGTGTATGCAGACGGCAGGCGCGTGGCAGCGAGCCGGTCTGTAGGTTCTTCAGAGTGGACGGAGGCTGATACGCAGGTTCCTCGCTGCTTGCGCGAGAGTCACAGCCCGAGAGCAATCATCACTTGCCGACGGGTCTCCGCCAACGGTGATGCGGTTACACTCGTGAACTTACTCCGTTGAGAGCGTGAGTTGCAGTCGCAGTAGCTCTGCCGGATCCGCCTCGATTTCTGGAGGTTCCCTCCCGCGAACGAAGGCAGAAGTGCCACAGCACCCGCTGACTCGCTGATAATAGATTTGTCCTCTTGCGTATTGAAGCCAACTTGAAACCGCGGCGCTGGCTTGGTAATGGCCACCTGCAAACCATCGTGGGGAACTTTCTGCCGCGCGTGGACCGCCTGCCCCGGCCTACCAGCGAACTGGTGAGTGTTCCTCTGTCAATGGAAATGCGTTTGCTGCCCGATGCCGTCGCACTGGACAGGCTGTTACCCAGCCATGTGCTCTGCCATTGCCACTGGCAGCCGAGACCCGAACAGGCGAGAACCGTTGTTCTGGTGCATGGGCTTGAGGGTTCATCGCACTCGCAATACGTTGTCGGCAATGCCAACAAGTTATGGGCTGCGGGATGCAACGTGGTGCGCATGAACATGCGCAACTGCGGCAGCACCGATGCGCTCTCGCCCGCGCTCTACCACTCCGGGCTCTCTACGGACGTGATTGCCGTGCTGGACTGGCTTATCGGTCGCTGGCTGCCTTCCATTCTTCTTGCCGGATACAGCATGGGTGGGAACCTTGTATTGAAGGCCGTCGGCGAACTGGGCAGCAATGCTCCGCCGCAGCTTGCGGGCGTGGTGGCGGTGTCGCCTCCTATCGACCTGGGCGAGAGTGCAGAGGCATTGCACGCGTGGCAGAACCGCATCTATGAGCGGCGTTTTTTGCGCAATCTTCGCGCGCGCTACCTGCGCAAGGTGCGGCTCTTTCCGGCGGTGTTTCCTGTAGGGCCGCTGAAGCAGGTAGGTTCCATCCGCGACTTCCATGAATACGTGATGTCTCCGCGCTGCGGCTTCACCGGCGCAGACGACTACTATTTCCGCTCCGGCGCCGCGCGTGTGATCGACCGCATCGCCGTGCCCACGCTGGTACTGCACGCGCTGGACGATCCCTTCATCCGACTTACCGGGGCCACGCGCGCAAAGCTGGAGGCGAGCCAATTTGTGCAGCTTGCAGAGCCGGAACACGGCGGCCATTGCGCCTTTCTGGAAGAGCCTGCGAACAGCTACGACGGCTACTGGGCCGAAGCACGTCTCATGCAATTTCTTCAAGAACATACCGCCGCACTCTTGCATATGCCGCAGGAGGAAGT
>CALMAP010000259.1:0-444 GCA_937859825.1 uncultured Terriglobus sp.
GGCCGTGCGCGATCTGCGTCGTGTCCGAAACCTGAGTCAGCGCCAACTAGCTACGCGCATGAACGTGCCCCGTACTTATATTTCAAAAATTGAAAATGGCAAGGCGATGCCGACGCTTGGCAGCCTGGAGCGGCTTGCCCGCGCACTGCAGGTCGACATTAGCGCTCTTTTGCAGAACGCAAAATCCCGCCATAGCAACGAGGCTGCGCTTCTGGCTGCGGATCCGTTTCTTGCCGAGATTGCGGGCTTCTGCTCCAAACTGGATGCGGTGCAGAAATCCATCTTCCTGAACCATGTGCGGGAACTGGCTGCCGGACGCCGCAGGATCGCGTAAGCCGTCTGCCGAAGCGATCGAATTCCCTCTCCCATCGCTTTGCGGGACCCGCGTTTTTGGCCAGTTGCCCCAAACGCGGGAACGGGGAGTGCGGGGCCCCCCCCATGACC
>CALMAP010000259.1:454-2107 GCA_937859825.1 uncultured Terriglobus sp.
CCCCCTGTGTTTGCGGTACTTTTTGTTTGGGCGCGGTCCCCCAAGACGTGCTACGGTCTAGTGCGGAGACACGACCTTGCCGCTGAATCAGCCGCTGCGTATTCACGAGCTCTCCCAGGACGAGCTGGCGGTGTACAGCACGCTTGACCTGCAACGGCTCCCGGAGCACGTCGCCATCATTATGGATGGCAACGGCCGATGGGCCGGAAACCGTGCCATGAAGCGCTTTTTGGGCCATCAGAAGGGTGCCGAAAGCGTGCAGTATGTCACGGAAACGGCAAGCCGCATCAATCTGCCTTATCTCACTCTTTACGCCTTCTCCCTCGAAAACAACCTGCGCCGCCCAAAGTCTGAAGTTGGCTTTTTGATGAAGCTGCTGAAGAACTATCTTGTCGGCAACGTAAGACGCATGAATGACAACAACGTGCGGATGCAATATATCGGCCGTACGGGTGAACTCCCTGCCGACGTCCAGGACACCATGCGCTGGGCAGAGGCGGAGACCGCAAGCAATACAGGAACCACACTGACGCTTGCGCTGAATTACGGCGCACGGGCAGAAATTGTGGATGCGACACGCGGCATCCTGCGCGATTTGCTCGCAGAAGCGCACCGGCGCGGCTGCTCCGTTGACGATCTGTTAAGTGTCAACGGCATGGACAGCATCGACGAAAGCGCAATTGCGCAGCATCTCTACACGCACAGCATGCCAGACCCGGACCTGCTTATCCGCACCTCCGGCGAAATGCGCGTTTCGAACTACCTGCTATGGCAGATCGCCTATGCGGAAATTTTCGTGACGGAACGCCTCTGGCCCGATTTTAGCGGCGTGCACCTGCTGGACGCCATCGGTGCCTTCCAGCAGCGTAACCGCCGTTTTGGCGGACTGGATGAGGACGCAAGCGATGAAGAACTGCCTGATCCGTTGATGCCGGAGCTGGTACGTTCCTGAGCTTTGGCGTTGGGAACAGCGGTATTCTCTTCACTGACCTATGAAGAGAGTGCTCACCGCGGTCGTGATGATCGCCATTGTTTTCGGAATTATTTTTTTTGGGAACTCCCTTGCCCTGGCGATTGCTGCATGCATCGTGGCGTTACTTGCTGCGGATGAGTATGCCGCGCTCACTCAGGCCGGAAATGCAGGCGTCCCGGTCTGGTGGTTGTTGCCGGCGATTGCGCTTCTCTTTGCGCAAAGCCAGTTTCTTCCTTTGGAAGGACCGTTGCCCCTGCTTAGCTTTCTTGGCTTGAGCCTGCTCACGTTTGCGGCTTTTCATGAGGCAGGATCAGGACGGCTGGAGCGGGTGCTTCCGATTGCGTCTGAAGGACTCTTCGGCCTGCTCTATGTGGGGTACCCACTCACGCTGCTGCCGCTGTTCTTCGCGAAGGAAAACGGCAAAACAATCCTGATCTTCCTGATGCTGGTGGTATGGACCGGAGACACTGCGGCGCTTTACATCGGCAAGGCATTTGGACGGCACAAGTTGGCACCCGCACTCAGCCCAAACAAGACCTGGGAGGGCGCAGCGGGATCGCTGGCTGGCAGCGTATTGATCGCGGCAGCGCTGGTGCTGGCCTGCGAGCTGGTTTCAGCACATGGCACCACGGTGCTGCACATGACGCAGCCACTCTGGCAGACGCTACTACTCGCGGCCA
>CALMAP010000259.1:2117-5087 GCA_937859825.1 uncultured Terriglobus sp.
GGTAGGCGACCTCGTAGAATCCGCCATCAAGCGTGGCGTGCGGGTAAAAGATTCCGGTGCGCTCCTGCCCGGCCACGGTGGCATTCTTGACCGCGTCGATGCGCTGCTGGTAGCGGCACCCGTGCTCTGGTATCTGCTGCTGCTCAAAGAGTCCGCGGGCCTGGGTAGCTTTTGACGTCTCAAAATTTGAGAAAATAGGGAACGTGAAGAACATCGCAGTTCTAGGATCGACAGGCTCGATCGGAACTTCAACCCTGGACATTTGCGAACAATACCCGGAACGCTATCGGGTCGCCTCGCTTGCAGCGGGAAAGAATCTTGCCGCCACACTGCAGCAGTGTCTGCGTTGGCGTCCTGCGTTCGTCAGCATGGCTGAGGAAGAAACGGCCGATCTGCTGAAGCGCGGCTTGCGTGAGTCCGGCGCAGACGGTATCGAGGTTGGATTTGGTGCTGAGGGCTCGGTAAGGGCCGCGACACTTGCGGAGGTCGATTTTGTCGTATGCGCTGTTGTAGGCGTCGCCGGCCTTGAGGCGACCTACGCAGCAGTTGCCAGCGGCAAAGATGTTGGCCTCGCAAACAAGGAGGCCATGGTCGCAGCAGGCGACCTGATTCTCGCGAAGGCACGCGAGACGGGTGCCGCCATTCTTCCCATCGACTCCGAACATAATGCCATCCACCAGTGCATGCGCGGTGGCACCCAGGCAGAAGTGAAGCAGATCTGGCTCACCGCGAGTGGCGGCCCCTTCCGCAACACTCCATTGGCGGAATTTGCGAAGATCACACCACAGCAGGCGCTCAAACATCCAACCTGGGTGATGGGGCAGCGGATCACCATCGACTCCGCAACCATGCTGAACAAAGGCCTGGAAATCATCGAAGCCTGCCGCCTCTTCGATTTGCCTGCGGACAAGGTACGCGTCACCGTTCACCCGCAGTCCACGATCCACTCGCTCGTCGAGTACGTGGACGGGTCCATTCTCGCCCAGCTTTCCGTGACAGACATGCGGCTGCCGATCCTGTATGCAATGGCATATCCCGAGCGTGTTCCATCGAATCTGACGTTCGACCTGACCACCCTCTCGCATCTCGACTTCCAGCAGCCGGATTTTGAGCGCTTTCCTTGCCTGCGGCTTTCCTACGAGGCCGCAAAAGCAGGCGGCACGCACTGCATCGCGCTCAACGCCGCGGATGAGGTTGCGGTCGAAGCCTTCCTGGCCGGAAAGTTGTCATTTAACGGCATTGCTCAGACCATTGAGCGCGTTCTTGAAAGTACTGCCTTACGGCAGCCGGAGAGCATTGCCGAAGTACTTGAGGCAGACGGCGCGGCGCGTGACCTTGCCCACAGCGTGACCGCTGGTGCCCTTGCTGTAGTTTGAGACAGCCGCTGCTCAAGCAAAATGCGGCTGTTTAGCGTCTAATGATACGGTGCACGGCCTGCATTCGATCCACCGGACGGGCCGTTCAGCGCAAATGCGTTCGAGGGAAATTTGGTCGGACTTCTCGTTTTTCTGCTGATTCTTGGCTTCATGGTGCTTATCCACGAGGCAGGTCATTTTGTTGCGGCAAAGCTCTGCGGTGTTCGTGTCGAGGCCTTTGCCATCGGTTTCGGGAAGCGCCTCTTTGGCGTGGTGCACAAGGGTACGGACTACCGTGTAAACATTCTGCCGCTGGGTGGTTATGTCAAGATGGCCGGGCAGGATGAGATGCCGTCCGCTCTGGAGCAAACCATTGCGACGCCCGATGGCAATGAGCCAGCCATGGCTGCGGAGACAGTAAGGCAGGACCGCGAGCTTGGTCATGGCGTGGAACTTACCGCGGTCACACGCTGGCAGCGCATGCTGATCGGCTTTGCCGGACCTGTTTCCAACTTCGCGCTCGCCATCGTTCTTCTTCTCTTCGCAAACCTTTTCCACTATGAGCGTGCCGAGTTTCTGCAGGGCGCGGCTGTTCTGGATTACGTTCCGGCCAACAGTTCCGCCGCGCGCGCGGGGCTGAAGCCAGGCGACACCGTGGTGCGGATTAACGACCATGACACATCGAACTGGCAAAGCGTTTTTGAACAAACCGGCGTTGCGATGCGGACGACCGTACCCATCACCTACCTGCACGCTGGCCAACGACTTACAGGAAGCATGTACGTCGATCCGGTGGAAGACGTGGACGGTCTGGCCGACAAGATCGGCCTCATTCCACGCGAGCAACAGCAGCCGATTGGCGTGCGTGAGGTACAGGGCGGCACCCCTGCAGCGAAGGCTGGGCTGCTGGGAGGCGACCGCATCGTGGCCATCGATGGCATGCGGCTTCACTCGGTCGTGGCGCTTCTAAGCTATCTGCAGGACGGTGCGGGCAGGCCTGTAACGCTTACCGTACAGCGCGGCAACACAACACCAATACTGCAGGTCACGCCCGAGATCGGCATGGTCAACGGCGACAGAAGGCAGTACCGCCTAGGCTTTCGGCCCGAGCCGCCACCGTATCAGGTTGTCAAACTGCCCTTCGGTGAAGCTCTAAAGCAGTCGTGGAAAGACAACGCGCATTATTCCTTGCTGATTGTTCAAATCCTGCGTGGGCTCTTCACGAACCATGTCTCGATGAAGAACATGAGCGGCCCGGTGGGCATCGAGCAACAGGTTTCCGAGTCCGCCAAGCAGGGATTTTGGGAGGTCGTGAAGACCACCGCCGCCATCAGCCTGAACGTTGGCATCTTCAACTTGCTGCCCATGCCCATCTTGGATGGTGGGCTGATACTCTTCCTCATCATCGAGAGCATCGCGCGTCGCGATGTGAAGCCGGTGATCAAGGAGCGCATCTACCAGGCGGCGTTCGTGTGCATCATCGTCTTTTTCTGCTTCGTCATGTGGAACGACATCAGTCGCCTGATCTTCGCGCACAGGCCAGGCTGATTCGATCGCGAACAATGAAGGAGGACGGGAGCGGATTGCCGCTCCCGCTTCCATTTACAGCGAAGGA
>CALMAP010000259.1:5097-7236 GCA_937859825.1 uncultured Terriglobus sp.
GGATCCGTCGGCAGCATGTTCCACTGGCCGAGCGAGCGCAACTCATCGGTAACGATTTCAGCGATGCGCCGTGCTTCGGCGAGTTCTCCCGCGGGCAGACTGATCGCACCCACCCTGGCATGTCCGCCACCGCCGAAGCGCTCGCAGATTTCCGCGATGTTGGCCAGCCGCTCCGCAGGAATTGTCGTCCACGGGCTGGTGCCAACGGAAATCTTGGTGCGGAAGCTGGAACTCGAGAGACCGACGCTGTAGACCGCGCGCGGCAGCAGGTAATAAGGGATGAACTTGCTATAACCCTCGGTCGGCTGGTCAGTGATGTCAAAAGTGATTACGCCTGCCTCCTCGTTGACGCGGGAGCGCAGCAGAGTCATGTCGCGCTGCTGCTTGGCAATGCGCGGCTCCACCTGCTTTTGAACGAAGCTCTCCTGCAGCGTGTCTACCAGTGATTGAGACGTGAGCAAAGGAATCAGCTTCGGCATGAATGCCGGGTCGGTCGTCGATTCAATGGCCGTGGCGAGCTTCATCGCGGGAGCGGCAAGCGAGACCGCCGCCTCAGCCGATTCGAAGCGCGCACCGTCGATGATGTCTGCCCAGTGCAGCAGGTCTTCGAGACCTGCGGTGGAGAAGCCAAAGTGGTCCCGGCCCACGTCCGCGATCAGACCCGTGCACGAGATGTAATTGGGGTCGAAGAACTTCTGCGGGTGTTCTCTTTCCTTCTTTTGCTGCTGCTCAAAGTGCCTGAGGTAGTCGTCGTTCAAGAAGGCGCTCTGGTGGTGATCGAACCACCACGTGATCTTCGGCGAGGGCGAGTATTTGAAATCGACGATCGCATTTTCGTCGCCGTTGAAATGGTTCTCGTCCAGTCCGCCACCCGCTTGATGCTGCAGTCCGGTGTAGCTGTACTCACTCGCGGTGCCGATGCACTCGCGGTGAAAGCGGGTAAAGAGTGAAGCCGAACAGGCCCCGTCGAAACAGTTGTTGTGGAACAAAACACGCATCTTCATGGTTGACTCCAGAGTAAAACGCTATCGTCAGGCCATGGTGCCAAGACGAATCTCCTGCAGATCCAGCTCGCGCTCCAGGGAGCGGTGGATCGCGTCACCGATCCTGCCCTGATCACGCAGGTCCAGCAACGCTTTTCGCTCGACTTGCGAGGTGGAGCGGAGAATGGCGATAAACGCATGCCCCTCCGTCTGTTCCACATTTCCATCGGGTCCGCAGCCCGTAACGGCCTCATACCGATGCTGGTACTGGTGCAGCAGGTCGCCGTAGGTGTGGTCGTGTTCCTTCTTTTGTTGCCGCTCCGCCTGAAGAAAATCGATCGCGGCCTGCAGGATGATACGGCGCGCCTCGCCCTCCTCGCAGATCTGTGTTCCGGTGTCCTTTAAGTTCAGCAGACGCACAAGCGTGGGTAAAGAGAGGCCCTGCAGGACCAGCGTGACCAGGATCACGCAGAACGTGAGAAACACGATCAAGTTGCGCTGGGCAAACGGCTGCCCGTTTGTGAAGGTGTAGGGCAATGAGCTTGCGGCGGCCAGGGCGACCACTCCCCGCATACCGGTCCAGCCGACCACAAACACGCCGCCAGGCGCGGGTCCAGGCTCATTCTGGTGTTGCACCAGACGGCGAAGAGAGTATGCGACTCTGACCGCGGGATACATCCAGACAAGTCGCAAAGCGACCAGCAGCAGAGAGAAACACGCCCCATAAGCGATCAGACTGAACCGGCTGAAGCCGGAGAGCCCGCTCACCACGTAGGGCAGTTGCAATCCCATCAGGATGAAGACGAACCCGTTCAGCAGAAACTCCAGCGCATCCCATACGGCAGAGATTTGCAGGCGCGTGTCGGGGGAGAAGAACCGGGCGCTCTGCCGGCTCATCAGCAAGCCACAGCTGACTACGGCGATCACGCCGGAAGCATGAATCGCCTCTGCCGCCAGATAGCACGCAACCGTCACGCACACCGACATCGCAATCTCACCCGCGCCAACGCCCACCCACCGCGCGAGCCAGGAAACGAGCGCTCCAAAAACGAGCCCCACCAATGCGCCGCCAACAAGCAGGATGACGAGGCGCGACGATCCCTCGAGCAGCGTTGGCGTTGTGCCCTGGAAGATCATGTCTACGCCAAACTCCAGC
>CALMAP010000260.1:0-3284 GCA_937859825.1 uncultured Terriglobus sp.
CCGAAGTCGACTGGCAGGCCTTCGAGGAGCTTACCGCCGCCGAGTAGATGGCGAAGACATCAAGCTCGCCTGTGACCTCTTTGTCAGCTTTATACCGCCCGCATTCTGGAGTTCGTGTCCGGCCAGCACATCAGTTGGAACCCTTCGGTGTTGACGGACTCAGAGTCATCATGCCTATTCACAGGCGGAGCAAAAGTAAAATTCCCTCTGTTGGTGTAGCTGTGCTAGATTTTCTTGGTAAGGAACAAAACATGCATGCTGCTCTCCCGATCTCTCTAGCTGTGCTCGCTGCCGCTGCGATCATCGTGATCGGGCTGCTCTACATTGGCGCTCCGCAGTGGATCGTCAGCGGATTCGGGCTCGCCCCACCCGCTTTCGACAGCAACACGCGTGCCTGGCTCCGGACGAAGGGGGTTCGAGACGTAGCGTCGGGTCTGGTCGTACTTGCCACTTGGCTCGCCGCAAACAATCGAACCCTGGGCATTGTTGTCCTCGTTCTTGCGCTCATACCGTTTGGAGACATGTCCAACGTTCTGGCATCTGGCGGAAGCAAAGCCACAGCGTTGTCCGTGCACGGGCTGACCTGCCTCGTGATGCTCTTGGCTGGTCTTCTACTGATTCACGCCTTCTAAACAGATTCGGGCAGTTCGGAAGAAATGCGAAGCGATGCTCAAGGAGGACTCATGCGCAAGTTTGAACTGAGAACCTATCATCTTCGAACAGAAGAAGCAGCCATCAACTATCTGCCGCATTGGGTGCATCACATCAAGAGCCTGAAGCTCTTTGGTGTTGAGACTCATGCCTTCTTCTCTGCTCCCGCCGCTCCGCAAGATGTTGTAGCGATCATCAGCTTCGCAGAGAATGCCGACCCCGAAACCGTCACTCAGGAGTACATGAAGAGCGACGCGTTTAAGAAGGATATGTCCGGCTTTGACAAGTCGCAGATCATAGGCGTAGACACTCTTCTCCTCGTTCCCGGTACCGGGTCACCCCTTGCCTGATTTGCTTACAAGGCTCTGTAATGCTGTGCTCCGTTTTCACTGGACCAGACACGTCTGAAGAGACTTCTAGGAGGTCGCTGTGCACCTGCTCGACGTTGCCGTCACTTTCTTTGTGCTGCTGATGGTGGGCTCTGAGTTTTCAGTGTCTGCGTTCACGGATCCCAGCGCCTGGCGTCTCGATCCTGTGCCGCAGTCGGTGATGTTGAGCCACTACGCAGCCGTTTTGGGAAAGGTGATGCCGTTCTGGTACGGGGCCGACCTCCTGCTACTTGGGGCTGAGACCTGGCTGTACAGGCATCCCCCAGACTTCCCACTTCTGCTCATCGCCACTTTCCTCTGGTTTCTTGCCACACTCGGCTCCATCGTCTTTCTTGTGCCTCTGAATAACCGGGTGGTCGCTGCGTCGCCAGGCTGGCAAGCAGCACATCGCTCTTGGGACCGGAGACATCGCGTGCGCGTCGTAGGTCTGGCGATCGCGGCCCTTCTGCTTATCTACGTGTTGGTTCGCTGAAGCCTGTGGCAGCTGAGCACCGGCCCACCTCTATCTCAAACCCGGATTGAACAACGGAGGAAACCATGGAAAAGACCGAGCAATATCCATCTGTACCAGCAGACGATCTTGGCCGCACGCTTACGCTAAGTCGGCCGAACGAAGATCAGGCTCTACCGCATATCGGAGTTGTCGGTGACACGTACACGATCACCGTTCCAGGTACGGCAACAGCCAAGCGCTTCTGCGTCATCGACATGCACATCCCGCCAGGGGGTGGTCCACCGCCGCATCGTCACAACTTTGAGGAGTCATTTGTTCTCATGGAGGGGGAGATGGAGGCGACCTTCCGCGGGAGAAGATGACGGTGAAGGCCGGCGAGACACTTCATATTCCGGCGAACGCACCCCATCAGTTTAAGAACACGTCTGCACAGCCTGTCCGCCTTCTCTGCATCTGTTCCCCGGCGGGGCAGGAAAACTTCTTTGCAGAAATCGGTGTGCCATTAGCAACGCGTACGACTGCGCCGCCTCCGGAAAACGGGGAACAACGAGAAGCGTTCATGAAAAAGGCGAAACAGCTTGCACCGAAATACGCTACCGAGCTGCTGAAAGAAGCATGACAGCTGGTTCTCCGTTCTGCAAACTTGCTTATCCACACGCTGCGAACCGAGACGCCATAAAGTGTGACTACCCGTCGTGACGGGCCCTCCCACAAGTTCTAGCGCCGCTATACTCGTTGAGTATGGCGACAAAACGAATCGAAGAGCGGAAGGCCCGCGACAGGCAAGCGCGCCGGACGCAGATTATCGCGGCAGCTCGGCATATCGCCGGCTCTGAAGGGTGGCCGAATGTCACCGTAAGGAGGTTGTCGGACGAGATTTCATACAGTCAGCCAGTGTTGTACTCACACTTTCCGAGTCGCGACAGCATTATCACCGCGGTGGCAATCGAGGGCTTCAACGAGATCGGTCTAGCATTGCAAAAGGCACGGCAGAAGAATAAGCGCGGTAATGTGACTGAAGCAGTTGCGAACGCCTATTTAGAGTTCGCAGGCGTTTCACCCGCGCTCTACGAAGCTATGTTTTCGCTCAACCTGAGTGTGCCATTCGACGATGCTGAAACGCCTCCTGAGTTGCACTTTGCGTTCGATCAGATCTTGCAGCTTTTCGCTGCGCAGGGCGCGAAGGCGCCGGTCTTGGCGGAATTGTTTTGGGCAAGTCTCCACGGCATAGCAGAGCTGACCAGGACCAAGCGCTTTCCGCCGAAGCGCCAGAAGGAACGCATAAGAATGCTGATAGACGTGTTCAGCCTTGCGCTAAACGGTGCCTCAAAGGAATAGATGGACAGCACCACGTAGCACTTCAGCGAGATCGAAAGGACGATCCGATGGCTAGTAGCGGTCTACCCACTTCTCCGAAGTATCACGTACAACTGACAGCGGATCACCGCACTGGCTTTCCATACTTTGGCTATCACGAGTCCATTGCGAAACTGTGGGCGGAAAAGTGGCGGCCACCCTGCGAACATTCCATATACCCATTCACCGATGCAAAAGTCGCCGACTTCGATCCGATCTTTGAGGAACTCGTGCGCATCGCTAGTGACGATCCCGCTACCCTCTACGAACCAGACGAATACGCTCAGCCCTTCCTGTCAGTTGGGGCGCGGCTGGTGCGTCAAGCTGAGGAGGCAGAGGCGGACGGCGACAGTCAGAAAGCCTGCAACTTTTACTTACGCGCGGCGGCTGTTTTTCGCATTGGTCGCTTTCCAGTCAATCGCTCGGTCCTGAGC
>CALMAP010000260.1:3294-7800 GCA_937859825.1 uncultured Terriglobus sp.
GCTTGGGGCCTTGGCAAAAGTGCTTACGTGAAAGCCGGCCGTTACCTCACGCCTGAAAGCGTTTCCGTTGAGTTGCCGTTCGGAGATGCAGATCCCCACGCCGGTGACGAAGACAAAGCCATCTCTGCCTACCTTCGCGTGCCTATCGGAAACAATCCTCAGAACGGATGGCCAGTTCTCCTCTTCATCTGCGGCCTGGATGCTTACAAGACGGACCACACTCCACGAACACAGGAGCATGTGAACCGTGGCTTCGCCACCCTGAGCTTCGAGATTCCGGGCACGGGCGACTGTCCCGCAGCGCCGAATGATCCCACTTCACCCGATCGATTGATGAGCAGCGTACTTGATTGGGTGGACGCCAACGCCGAGCAGTATGGCTTTGACACTAGCAAGATCGTCGCTCGCGGGATTAGTACCGGCGGCTACTACGCCATGCGCATTGCGCACACTCATGCGGATCGTCTCTTTGCTGTGGTCGCGCAGGGCGGAGGGTGTCACTTCATGTTCGATCCCGATTGGATCCGAATGCAAGATCAGATGGAGTATCCCTTCGCTCTTACCGAGGCCTTGGCTTACAAATTTGGATACCGAGCAGCAGAACCTGTCGAGAGATATATCGCCGAAGCAAGAAAGTTCAGCTTGCTTGATCGGGCATCTTGGATCGGCCAAGCTGCAAGATGCTGGTCCTCAATGGTATGGAGGATTCGATATTCCCCATAGAGGACAGCTTCATCGTGGCTACACGAGGTCACAAGAAGGATTTACTTGCAAGGGCTGATCGCCAGCACATGGGCAACCCCGGTGCGGAGGACATCCTGTATCGCTGGATCGATGACGTCATTGCAGGAAAGCCCTGAGAAGATTGTTAGGCCTGCACACGCCAACGAACTGTTCTTTCGGCCAGAGAACCGTAGACAATGACGAGAGCTTCGGAAAAGTCAGACAGGAGGACGCACATGAATACGACTATCGACTTGTCTGCGCCGGTAGTCTCGCGCGTTCAACGCCATATTGCAGCCCCGTTAGCGACGCTGTGGCGCCTGCATGTGGACGTGGCACGATGGCCCACGTGGCAGGAGGATGTGATCGAAACGGCCATGGACGACGACTTCGCGCCAGGCACGACGTTCATCTGGCGTACTCGGGGCATCAAGGATTCCATTTGTTCATCAATACATGCGGTCGAGCCGGAACACTGCACGATGTGGGGCGGCCTGGTGACGGCGTAACAGGTCTGCACGAATGGCATTTTCGCGAAGCATCGGGAGCAATCGAGGTTGAAACGGCTGAGAGTTGCTGAACCTCGGCAAGATGCATCTACCCTATGATCTCGCCGCAGAGCTTAGGCAGTGGCAGCTGGAGTGCTCCGATCCAACACGGGATGCGTTCATCTTTCCGAACGCGGACGGAGGATTTATGGACACCTCCAACTATCGCAGCCGGGTTCTCAAACCGCTCGCGGATAGACTGGGCATTCCGAAGCTGAACTTTCAGGTGATCCGCCGAACGATAGCCACACGGGCGCAGAGCCTCGGTTCAGTGAAGGACATCCAGTCGCACTCAGGCACTCTCGCGCCGATACCACGGCCAACGAGTACATGCAGGAGCTGCCCGAGAGCGTGCAACAAATGGTCGGAACGGTTTATGCGATGCTCACCGGCAACGCAGGTTCGGAGAGAGTGAATTGAGCATTTGCTACCAAATGCTACCGACCGCCTCTCGGCCAAGCCTGTAAGTTGTTGATTTTATGGTGAGCACAGCAGGATTCGAACCTACGACTTTCACCGTGTGAAGGTGATGTCGAAGTAGCAGGAGGCACATCTAAAGGACTTATTAGACGGTGTTGTCAAAAACCGGTCTCATAGCCGTGTTTTGGCATCAATTTGGCATCAACAAAGAACGTGGGCTAGCAAGGGCCTGTCGTGGGGCGGGCCCTTTCACGTGAGCAGGAACTTGGCTTTCTAGAGCATTTTCTGTTGAGCTGTAGCTATCTGAAGCGGCGCCTGAACCATGCTTGTGCATCTTGCTTGGTGATGGTTGGTAGCAGATCGGCGATAGCTTGATTGAGGACATGGGCTGTTCTGGCGGCGGCGGTGCGTAGTCCTTGCTTGAGCTTGGCCCACAGTTTTTCGATGGGGTTGAGGTCGGGCGAGTAGGGCGGCAGATAGACCAGCGTCGCCCCGCGTGCCTGGATGCGTTCGCGCACGCCGTGGACCTTGTGGGTGCTGAGGTTGTCCATCACCACGACATGGCCGGGGCGCAGCTTCGGACACAGAACTTCATCCAGGTAGGCAAGGAAGACCTCGCGATCGGTGGCGGCCTCGACGGTCATGGCGGCCAGCATGCCGTTGGCGTCCATCGCGCCCAGGATGGTGAGCATCTTCCATTGGCTGCCGGGCACCGCATCCTGGATGCGACCGCCACCGCAACAGCGCGCATACGACCTTGTCATCTGGGTCGACACGCCGCTCTCATCCAGGTAGATCCGGTCTTGAGGCGCGACCGTGCGGAGGGTTTGGAGGAAGGCTTCGCGGCGATGGCGATTTTCTTCGCTGTCGCGCTCGACGGCGTGGAGCGACTTTTTTTCAGACGCACACCCGCCTGCTTGAGCACCCACCATAGGTGCGAGGAGCTGATCGACGCGCCTTGAGCCCGCATTCGCTCGCGCAACTCACTCAGCACAGCGTCCGGCTGCGCAGCGACCAGCCGACGCACCAGCGCAGGGTCGAACCGGCTGGGAACGCGACGTTGCGGTACACGCCTGGAGGAGCCGGTCAACCGCTCCGCCGCCGCCACCTTCCGTACCCAGCCGTAGCTGACATCGAAGCGCTTCGCCAGCTCCTTCATCGTGCCCCCGCCGCCACGGTAGGCCTTCATCACTTTTTCGCGAAGATCGTTGCTGTACGCGCCAGCCATCCCTCAACACTCAAACACAAACCCGCCACCGAAAAGAATCAAGAGCTATACCTCGTCCGAAAATGCTCTATTCGCGTCAGAACAGTCGTTGGCGTCCATGAACTCAAGCACGTTCACATGATCGTGTGCTCGGTTCCGAGCGGTGACAAGACGGAGCAAACCGGCTCCGGCGGCCTTCTCGGCCCAGCACCCCGAGGCCCTCGCCACAAGATCGGCTATAAACTTCGTACGGAGACGTACTGACGTGGCGAACGGATGGAAGTGGATGAGGTCGCGCAGACGTTTGGCAGAAGAGCTACGGCCCTCCGCGACGATTCAAGATTTCTTCACCGATAGCGATCGTCTCGATGTCATCCGCCTCCGCTTTTTTAGCGGAGTCTTTTTACTCGTTGCAGCACTGACGATCTACGGTTTAGTAAAACTGTGGTTTCACAGCCCCGTCCCGTTCATCGGGACGCTCACGACGACTCAAACGGAGGGCCGGATTGTTGGCTTCACCTTCGTGTTGGGCATCTTTGCATCCTTGTGCTCGAGTTTTGCTGCAGTCTACTTTCTCAATAGAAGCAGTTTAAGTCGCATAGAGCGTGTCAAGCGCCTTGCGAAGCAAGGCATTCTTGAAGGGCATTTAACATCTTAGAGAAGTACTGCGGCAAGTATGCACGAAACAAGCATGTGACCCTGAAATTCGAATCTGCACTAAGAGATCAGAACAATAAGCTAGTTGGAGCACGCTGTAGCATTCACGTTCGACTCGGGCTCCGCCCTGTCAGAGAAACTTTAATTTTAGAGTTCAGACGCTTTTCACCCTCAACACCCAAGACGATCGTAGACTTGCTTGACCCAGACCGGCCCGATGCAGGAACTACTCCGAGGCATTCCATCAACTCCAGCCTGTGCTTGAGCGATACAACCTGATCCACGAATTCCGGCCGAAGGGAATCTGCTCGCCGGAGTGAACACGAGAGGTTCTCGGCGGGTGTAAGGCGATCCAACATATCTAGTCACCACTTAGGCGATCTTGTAGTTCTCTGACATAAGGTGCTATGGAACAAAGCGCAAATACATTTTCACTGATCGGGAGCGAACTGAAGCGTCGCATCTTCAGGCCTCTTCCTTCGTTTACCTTTTGGTCCTTCTTGTTTAGAGGCTTTGTGGGCTTTGGTGGATTGGCGATTTGGATCGAAGTCCTCAAGCTCCTTGTGGCGGATCACACCACCAGCGAAGGCGTTCGTCTTGCGCTGCTCACCTACTATCCTGCGGTCGGATGTGCGGCCAGCCTTCAGATAGCTGTTTACGAAGAGACTCGGGCATACCTAAGGGAGTTCGGCAATACTGCTTCATTTCTGCTCATCAGTGCTTGCGCAATCTCGTTCTATCTAGAGAGTAAATATCCGATAGGGGTTTTGGTCGTCGGGATTCTGCTGAGTTGTTTCTCTGTGCTCCTAGCGTGGATCGCAATCGGTTTAGACAAGCCGTTTGATGAACCAGATCCAGATGTCGCAGTAGGGGGTAACACCAGCGTGCCGCTGGCAGGAAATTCGGAGGGCTTTGATCTATGAGTGCGACGACAGCAGCATCTTTTCCTAT
>CALMAP010000261.1:0-3869 GCA_937859825.1 uncultured Terriglobus sp.
ATCCTCGGGAGAGTCGCATCATCTCGTTGACAAACTGGCGGACGCGACCCTTCGGCTCGTAGCTATCCTAAAGCCGACCGCCGCCGTGCATCCCCGAAAACGCAAACATCGTCAGCTTCTTCAGAAGCTGGTCGAAGTGCCTGAAGCGGAACAGACCTACATCGAGACCGCAGCCGCGTTGGTTGGTCACGGAGGAGGCGACTCGTTCTTGGCCGAATGGTCAATCGTATGGGGGCCGAAGATCCGAAGTGTGGTTGATGCGCTCGCGGGAGAAGTCATTGCATCTCAGGAGGCAACGACGTTCTTGTTTGGCCAAGCTGGGCAATTCCAGACCCAGCCAGCCCCCACGGCTCGCCGGGACAATGTCTACCGTCATCCCCCACAAGACACAAGGGTCGAGATCAAGGTGGGTTCGATCCACTCCGTGAAGGGCGAGACCCATACCGCCACGCTTGTGCTGGACACCTTCTACGTAAAGCACCACTTGCTGATGCTTAAATCGTGGCTTCTCGGGGAAAAGTCGGGGGGCGGTTCCGCGAACAAAACTCTTCTCTCCCGGTTAAGACAGCACTACGTGGCGATGACCAGACCAAGTCACTTGTTATGCCTCGCGATGAGGGAAGACTGTCTCACGGAGAGTGACGTCGTGCAACTGAAGAGCCTGGGGTTGCGCGTCGCGCGCGTTCAGAGTGTCGACAAAGAATGGCTCTGAGAGGGCAAACTCCACAGAGTGGGCTTCCGCGTATTCAGCCGTTTAGCCTTCCAGCGTTTTAGAACGCTATTCCAACCCCTATGGATGTGTCGTATGAAACGCGTTCCGTCCAAAGGAGCGCGTCTGTTTAGGCCAGTTTGAAATCGTCGTTACTGGCCCGTTCTCTTTTGAAGTAATTCCCTGCTGTCGATCGCCAAAGCTTCTGCCTGTTGCGCGAAGTTCCAAAGGGACGCTTCGTCCCACTCTTCGGCAACATTCGTAAGCGTGCTTAGGATCTGGGCGTGATCCTTGGCGGCTGTAACAGGCAAGGCAAAAAGTAGAGCATCTCGCTTACCTGTCAGCTCTTTGAACCTTGACGCAACACCCCTGAGTTCCTGATCAGCCTTGATGTTCGACGACAGGTCCAGATCGTTCGCAATCTCATCAGCGGTACGGCTCCGGGTGAGATTGATGTATCCCGGAACAACTGAGTTCACAAGGTAAGCGACGATTCCTTCTACATAGGCGTAGTTGAATAGCGCCTGTCCTGCGGCTTCGAGGTAAGAGTCTTCAACTGAGATGCGTGACTGGTAGGGTCTTGGCATTGGCGGCTCCGTTTCCAACCAAAATACACCCCGTTCGTGCTGCTTACGCGCAAAAGTGGGCTTCCGCGTATCAGCCATTCAGCATTCTAGCCTTCTGACGCTCTAAGCATTTAGATGTTTAGATCGGGGAAGGCGCTTGCGCCCTTGCCCCGGCTCCCAGCCCGCGCAAGAGCGGCGCGGTCTTGGAGTCTCCCCATCTCAACGGGGGTACCCCGTAGCGCCCCAAAAGCAGGTTTGCGCGTGAACGCGCGATGCGGAAGCCCGAACTTGCTGAGGGACGCTGTCCCTGGCGCGCGCAAGCTGATGAGAAAACGCTCCGTGCAGCTCCAGGTGTTCGCTTCCTGCGGGCCTGCGGCCTGCCCTTGCGGGCACGTTTCCCACAGCATTGCACTTGCCGCCCCTGCTGGCGTGGGCCAGGGCCAAGGCGTGTTTCTGAACAAAACACAGCCAAACCATTCAAGGGCGGAGTGCCAGCCTCTTGAGCCGTTGACCACCTAAACCGCTAGCAGTCTAGCCCCTAACCATCTGAAGGAGAACACCATGATTAGCAACCTGAACCGCTCCACCTTTATGGGCCACCTTGGAGCCGACGCGAAACAGGCCAACGGTACCGCACCTGTGACCTTTTCCGTGGCAGTGTCTTCGCACTGGACCGACAATGCGGGCGACCGGCAGACCCGTACCGACTGGCAGAACATCGTCGTTTTCGGCAACCTCCGCAAGTACGCGGCCAAGCTGAAGAAGGGCAACCGGGTGTATGTCGAGGCCGAGGCCCGGAACAACAACTATGAACGCAAGATCGGCACCGAGACCGTGAAGTTCTATGAAACGGAGTTCCACGCCGCAGCCATCGAGCGGGTTGCGGTCAGGGCCGAAGCGGAAGCCGAGGAATAGGCCACAAGGAAGAGCTTGAGTGGGGCAGTGCAGGAACACTGCCCCCAACCATCCACGATGCACACACCCGTCAGGAGAAGAGCATGCACACCACAGCGATTGCAGAAACAGGATACCGGAACCTCCCCCTTTCCATGCTGGACGAATCGGCCACGAATCCACGCCGCACGTTCGAGCCGGCCAAGCTGGTCGAGCTGGCCCACAGCCTCACCATGCACGGCCTCATCCAGCCCATCACCGTGCGTCCCAAGGGTGACCGCTTCGAGGTGGTGGCCGGAGCCAGGCGCTTCCGTGCCGCGCAGATCGCGGAACTCGCTGACGTGCCGACCCGCATCCTTGAGCTTTCCGACGAGGAAACCCTTGAGGTCCAGATCATTGAGAACAGCCAGCGCCAGGACGTGCACCCCTACGAGGAAGCGGCGGGCTACCAGCGTCTTCTAGACCTTCCCGGTTATGACGTGGCGGCGCTTGCGTCCAAGTGCGGCAAGAGCCAGAGCCACATCTATGCGCGGCTCTCCCTTCTGCAGCTCATACCGGACGTTGCCGAGGCGTTCCAGCAGGAGCGCATCACCGCCAGCCATGCCAACCTGATTGCGCGGCTCACCCCGGAACAGCAGGCCGAGGCATTCAAGAACTGTTTCCGCAAGGATTGGCAGGACAAGGAAGGCCATCTCCTACCGGCGAAACACCTTGCCGCATGGATCGACACCACTCTGTACCTTGCGCTGGCCGAAGCTCCCTTCCCTACCGACGACCCCACGCTGAACTCTGAAGCGGGCGCTTGTTTCACCTGCCCACGCCGTACCGGGTTCAACACCCAGCTTTTCGCGGACGTGCAGGGGGACAACTGCCTTGACGCGGCCTGCTACCGCAGCAAGGTTACCGCTCTCGTGGCCCGTGAGATAGCCGCGAACCCCGGACTGGTACAGATCAGCACGGAATGGAGGCCCGCGAATGACCGTCCGGCGGGTCAACTACTCCCAAGCCAGTACCGGCGCGTCCAGCACCCCAAAGAACGCGAGGGTGAGACCTCACAGCCAGTCTGCCTACACGTCACCAGCGCCATAATTGCTTATGGGGACGGCATCGGCAGGCGCATGACCGTCTGTGCCGACCAGGACTGCCCTGTTCACCGGCCCAGGCACATCCACACACCGGACCCGGACTTTCAGCAGCGGCAGCAGGCAGCCCAGCGGGAACGCGAGGAACGGCAGCAGCAGCGGGACAAGCGGGAGAAGTCCCTACGCGCCCTCATCCTTCGCTTCCCTTCCTCCGCGACCGATCAGCAGATGCGCTTTCTGCTGAAAGCTTTGGTGACGGGTAACGTCGAGGATTCCCTTGAGCGGATTGCGGCACGGTTGGACGACGACGAAAGCGTCAACAAGGCTTCAGACGACGTGTGTGCCGACGTGATCGACAGATTGATGCCGTCATCCCTTATCGGTTTTCTCGCAGAGGTTGCACTCGGCAGCTACGTTGACCTTCCTCAGCCAGACGAGCGTGACGTGCTGAAGGAGGCTTGCGAACTATTCAAGGCCCCGCAAGCATTAACAACCGCGTCAAAGACAGTAAACAAGAAGGCAGTGAAAGCATTGGCTACGAAGACTACAAAGTGACAGTGATAGCTCCGGGGAGGTGGGAGATAGCGAGGCGTTCGACGTTGTTGTGGGGGTGGGGGG
>CALMAP010000261.1:3879-6735 GCA_937859825.1 uncultured Terriglobus sp.
TCCCTTCTCATTGATGGTGACTCTGGGTCCGTGCTAATGCTGCTGTTGCTCGGATTGGCGCTTCTGTCGGCGGCTCTGTTGCTCGGGCTGACTCGGTTGTGGCCCCTGTTGGGCTGGAAAGTCGGACCTGTTCAGCTTCTTCGGCTGTTCCTTTGTCTTCCCACCATCAAAAGTGACGACCGCACCTACGAGATTCCAAGCCTGGGACCCGCTGGATGGAACCACGGCGAGCAGTTGAGCCGCTAGCGGTACAGGAGTTGGAGGGGTGAAATGAACTGTTGTTCGGTTCACCTGACAATACCCACCTCCACTCAAGGCGATTGAGCCCGAAGCCGCCTTTAATGCCGCCCCAGCAGTCGCGTCAGCAGCTTTCTTTGCCGCTGCGACGCCTCCTGAGCCACTGACCTTAGCGCCGGCTTGGGTGCCTGCGGATTGCCCCGCAGCTACTAGACCCGCCGCAAGAGCAGCTTCACCCATATTTCTGAGACTCTGTTCCTTGCTAGTTCCAGTAGTATTCTGTGTCGTTTCGTGCTGAATGGTTGGGGTAGTTGAGCTCTGCCCAGCCACATTCCCCCCACCGCTCGGAGTCGGAGCTTGCGATGGAAGAGTGCAGTCAGGGATCGATGCGGAACCCGCCGCAACTTCGAATCCCTTACTGCTTGTGATGTCGATACCTAAAGCGTAGTAGACGGTCTCTATCAAATAGAGATGCTGGTTCGTATAGACGCTTACCCCGTGGCCGTCACCATACTCAAGCAGCTCTTTCTCTAAAGGTTCTCCGGGGCTAAGTAGCCTGTAGAAGGTGTTGGGATCAGGTCCGCCAGTGGGTTCTAGCGTCAGATCCCCGTAATGAACAGATTCCGGAAATTTGAACTTGAGCGCAAGCGACGTTCCAAACAGCTTCGTCTCAAGATTTAGGCCTCTGACTCTGTCTACCGTACTGCCGGGAACGACAATGTTTTTGGGCTCTTTGATTAACGTAACGACCTCTCCGTCAACAGGTCCGTAGAACAACGCTGGGGCATCAGGGTATCTCTCGTCATAGGCCACATATCCGCCCGGTGCCACCCGTAACTGGTCTGCATACGGGACGTTTGAGAATCCTTTCTGCTTCAAATACTTGGCTATTGGATCGTCTTCGGCCCAAGCACGATAGGGGCAAAGTGTAAGCAAGGCGCTTACGCTAAAACTGCTGATGATGGAGAGGAACCGGGTAGGCACAGTAGCAAACCTCAGCAAAGTAGATGTTAAGACCTCAACAATTTACTTGGTCGCTGCTGTGACGCCTAGTTTTTTTTCGAAGCTGGTTAGCAGTTTAGAACGCTAGAGTTCCAGCGCTCTAGATTGCTGAGTGCCGTGGAAGCCATACGAAAGGAACCAGGCCTGCTAAGGGTGTGCGACACCCTCGCGCCCGCAAGAGCCACCTTTATCTTCCGCGCTGCGCTTGTGCAGACCGGGCACAAAACGCCCGCCCCTCTGGGGAAAGGAATCCGGCTCTTGCAGTTGCTACCCTTCGCTGGCGTGGGCCAGGGCCAAGGCGTGTTTCTGAACAAAACACAGCCAAACCATTCAAGAGCAAAGCTGCGAGGTCTAAAGATAGATGTTTAGAACGCTAGCGTTTTAGATCGCTAGCATGTTATACTTCTTGTATTGGCGGTGCAGGAACACCACCTCAACTCAACGTCTCACCAACCGCGTCAGGAGACCACAGTGAAGCAGACCACCGACCGGCCCAACGTCTACCAGATCGTCACCGACCGCATCATCGCCAGCCTGAAGGACGGCATCATTCCATGGGAGGAACCCTGGAAGGCTCCGACGTTTGCAGGCGGCAACTTCCCGCGCAACTTCGTGACCGGCAAGCCGTACCGGGGCGTCAACGTGTTTCTTCTCTGGGGTACGCGCTTCAGTTCCCCCTTCTGGCTCACGTTCAAACAGGCCCTTGAGCTGGGCGGCAACGTCCGCAAAGGTGAGAAGGGTTCGCAAATCGTCTTCTACAAGCAGCTTCGCAGCCGCAAGGTGAAGGCCGAGGAAGCGCCCACCCCCAAGGACAGCAGCAAAGAAGACGACCGCGCCCCGTTCATCCTCACCTACTACACCGTGTTCAACGTCGAGCAGTGCGAGGGGCTGTCCATTCCGACCGTTGAGCCCGCGCCCGCACTCCCTGTGGATACGGACGAGACCTGTGAAGCCATCGTGACCGGCTGGGCAGGACGTCCCGCCATCCGCACCGAGGAGGGCAACGAGGGACGCGCTTACTACCGGCCCTCTACTGATTCCGTTCACCTGCCCGCGCGGTTCCGCTTTATCGACACCGCCCACTACTACGCCACTCTCTTCCACGAGCTGGTGCACAGCACCGGCCATGAGAGCCGTCTGGCCCGGACCTTCGGCAGCCGCTTTGGTGACGAGATGTACAGCAAAGAGGAGTTGGTCGCGGAGACCGGAGCCGCGTTCCTTTGCGCTATCGCCGGAATCGCCACCAAGCACACCGAGCAGAACACCGCCGCTTACATCCAAAACTGGATTAGCAAGCTGGAGCAGGACAACCGGCTGATCGTCCAGGCTGCCGCAAGCGCTCAACGTGCGGTAGACCTCATCACAGGACACAGCTTCGAAGGCCAGAACACCGAGGAGGGAGAGGGAAGCGCCGAAGATACCGGCGCACCCTCTTTCCAGCCCGCTGAATTGCTAGCAGCCTAAACATCTAGTATTCTGATGCTCTAACCGTCTAACGCCCTAGCGCGTTGAAAGGGAATGCCATGCATGTTGCAGTTGCCAGCTTTAAGGGGGGCGTGGGAAAGACCACAACGGCGATCCACATAGCCGCCTACCTCCAGACGCTAGGCCCGACTC
>CALMAP010000262.1:0-3910 GCA_937859825.1 uncultured Terriglobus sp.
TGGAGAATGACTACGCGTTCAGCGCCAACCTCGTCCACACCCACGGCAAGCACGTTACCAGTGTCGGTGGGCAGTATCGCCGCTTACAGTTGAACGGCTACCAGGCCAACTTCGCATCCGGTACCTTCAGCTTCACCGTGCAGGGCGTAACAAACAACTCAGTGGCAAATTTTCTGCTGGGCCGGCCAGACATCTTTACCCAGGCTGGCGGCGACTTTACCCGTTCCCTCTGCGGCTGGGAGATGGGCATCTACGCCCAAGACGAATACCGTGTCAGCCCGCGCTTCACGCTGAATTATGGCGTGCGATACGAGGTGACGACACCCTTCCGTGACATCCACAAGAGGCTCATGGCTTTCGCTCCCGGGCAGAAATCCATGATCTACCCCGCAGCGCCCACGGGCCTGCTCTTTCCGGGCGACACGGGCGTGCCAGACACGATTGCGCCCATCTTCAAGGCCGACGTCATGCCCCGACTTGGCTTTTCGTGGGACCCGCGCGGCGGAAGCCAAACCGTGGTGCGTGCGGCCTACGGCATCTTTGTCGACCAGTTGCTCAACGGCGTCGGCATGCCAATGCGAGCGGCCAGTTCTGCCCTGCCGCAGGTCGTCGTGCGCACGCTCACCGGCAACATCAATTACCAGAACCCGACAAGCACGGTATCCGACCCATTTGCGCCCGGTCAGTTTGCCCTGCCGGCCTCCACCTTCACCATCGACCAGGGTTTGCGGCCGCCTTATACGCAGGATTGGAATCTCACTGTCGACCAAGGCATCGCCGGGCAGGTGCTGTCGCTGGGGTACATTGGTGCCAAGGGCACTCGCCTGCCGCGCCTCATCGAGGGCAACCCGGCGACCTATCAGCCCGGGTCCACGCTGGCCAACTCCGGCCGCCGCCGCATCTACTCGGGCTGTACGCTCACCACGGGTACCTGCCAGCTGGGCACCGCCGGCCTCGTGGTCGGCAATGCCAATTCGTCCTTCCACTCGGCACAGGTGTCGCTCACCCGCCGTGGTGCACCAAGCCTCAACTACACACTCTCCTACACCTGGTCAAAGGATCTTGACTACACATCCAGCTTGCACATGTCCGGCCCTGCGCCTTGGCTCATGCTGGGCGAGCTTGACATCGCGCAAAATCCGCTCGACCTCAAAGCCGAGTATGGCCGTTCGCTCTTCGACGCGCGCCATCGTTTCGCCGGCAGCGTGATCTACACAATCCCGACGGGTCACGCCTTTGCAGGCGTCTCACGCGCTTTGCTCAACGGATGGCAGGTCAGCGGTCTTCTCGCTCTCAATACAAGTACGCCATTCACCGTCTACGACTCTGCCAACGTCTCGCTTCAAGCGCCCCATCCTGGTGTTTCTGGCATGTTCGGCGACCGACCGAACGTGGTCGGAGATCCCAACCGCAACGCTCCGCATGCCATCTCGCAATGGGTGTCACGGTCTGCGTTCCAGCGCTTGGACCCGGTGCTGAACGCTGGCCAGTTCGGCAACGAGCGTCGCAACAGTGTTGACGGACCCGGTTTCGGCAGCCTCGATACGTCATTGGAGAAGAGCTTCGCTGTGGCGGAGAACACGCAAATTCGCTTTACCGCACAGGCCTTCAACGTCATGAACCATGCCAACCTGATTACACCCGTTAACGACATCAACTCGCCGGTTTTTGGACAGGTTATTGAGTCGCAGGCACCACGCGTATTGCAGTTCGCTCTGAAGCTGCAAAAATGACATAGACCGTTTTTAGTACGGGTATCTTTGTTCCTATGCGGCCTCTTCAAAGAGGAAGATTCATCTCACAGAAGGCAGTGCGCGAACGTCGCTATTCACAGAAGCTTAAATTTAAGATCTCTATTTGCCGCACCAGGTAGATCGTCGTATCGCGACCACGAAACCGCTGCTGTTTTCAGATTTGAGGCTTCGATGCGCATTGTGCGGACGCTTGCTGTCGCCCCAATACTGGTTAGGATGAAAGCTGATCAGATCTCAAGGTTGGAATTGCAGACAGAATGCCCTGCACGCGACGAACGTTCCTGGAATTAGGCCTGAGCGCCGGTCTGGCTGAGCTCTTGGCAGGTGGTCAGGGCGTCGCCACGCGAGGTGTCAAGGCACAACCGCGAGGCAAGCCGTCAGGACTGCCCTATGGCGCACACTTCGTCGACGTTGGCGCGACCGCAGGGCTGGTTCATCCCACGATTTATGGCGGCACGGAGCGCAAGGACTACATTCTTGAGACGATCGGTTGCGGCTGCGCTTTCTTCGATTACGACAATGACGGGTGGCTCGACATCTTCATTCTCTCCGGCACACGCATCGGTGCGGAGCTGCACGACGTATCCAACCGCCTGTACCGGAACAATCGCGACGGAACATTCTCGGACGTGACTCGCGAGGCGGGGTTGTGGTCGCTTGGCTGGGCGTCCGGCGTGTGCATCGGCGATTACAACAATGACGGCCACGAAGACCTGTTTCTAACGCAGTGGGGGCAGAACAAGCTCTATCGCAACAACGGCAACGGCACGTTTACGGACATCACGAAAGAAGCCGGATTGCTGCGCTCCGGGCCGCCTCTCTGGGGTTCCGGCTGCACCTTTACCGATTACAACCGCGATGGCCACCTGGACCTGTTCTTCACAACCTATGTCGGGTTTGACTTCGAGCACGCGCCGAAACCCAGCGTTGAGACCAACTGCAACATCAAAGGCGTGCCGGTTAATTGCGGTCCGCGCGGCCTGCCCTACGGCAGGCATTTTTTCTATCGCAACAACGGTGACGGCACATTCACCGACGTCACCGGGCCAAGTGGTCTTGGTCGCGTGAAGCAAACCTATGGATTAAACGCAGTCGCCGCCGATTTCGACAACGACGGCTGGCCCGACATCTATGTCGCCTGCGACTCCACCCCGAGCGTGTTGTTCATGAACAACCATGACGGAACGTTTCGCGAAGAGGCGGTACAGCGTGGCGCCGCCTTCAGCGAAGACGGGCAGGAACAGGCCGGCATGGGCGTGGGTGTGGGCGACTGCTTTTTGGACGGCAATCTCTCCCTCTTCAAAACGCATTTTGCGGATGACACCAACGTGCTGTACCGCAATCGCGGCAAAGCGGAATTCGACGACGTAACCTCGGCATCGCGCATCGGCGTGGAGACCCGCTTCATTGGCTGGGGTGCGGCGATTGCAGACCTGAGCAACAACGGCTTTCCGGACCTGATGTACGTTACCGGCAATGTATATCCGGAGATCGCGGCCAAGCTGCCGGACTATCCGCTGCGTACGCCACGTGTCGTCTTCCGCAATCTGGGAAATGGCACGTTTGAAGAATTGATCGCGGAGGCAGGCCCGGGCGTTGCCACGCCGCACTGCAGCCGCGGCCTTGCCCTGGGCGACTTCGACAACGACGGCGATCTGGACGCATTGATCGTGAATCTGAACGAGCCGCCTTCCCTGCTCCGCAATGACGTGACAGGTGGAGGCAACTGGCTGAAGGTCAAGCTGACCGGCCGCACCTCGAATCGCAGCGCCATTGGCGCGCAGGTCACAGCGCGCTATGGCAAACACCGCCAGTTGCAGGAGGTGCTGAGCCAATCCAGCTTTCTTTCGGTGAACGATACACGCTTGCACTTTGGCATGGGAACCGCGATCACAGCGGACCTGACTGTCCGCTGGCCGAATGGGAAGATCGATGAGTTCCATGACGTGCCTTCAGGTCAACTTGCACAGATCGATGAGAAGGACGGATTGAAGCTGACGGCGCTTCCTTCGACCAAGCGCAAAGGTTCGGCCGCGTCCGGTGCTGCATCACGGAAGCCATAGGCCACTCGGCCTATTGCCCAATTGCGGCTCAATGCGGATACTGCGCACATTGCAGGAGCCGTTCATGGATCGCCGTACCTTTCTGAAATCTCT
>CALMAP010000262.1:3920-4238 GCA_937859825.1 uncultured Terriglobus sp.
CGTCAGCAGGCGTGGGTGCTTTGAGCGCATGGTCCGGCGGCAAAGTAACGTTGGCACACATCCCCAACGAGTACACGCTGCTGCTACCGGGCGAGGCGGAGGCATTGGCGGGCGCTCCCAAGTTGTCGGCGATACAAAACGGCTCAGTTACCCTTCAAGCCGGGTCTGGACTGAAGAGTCTCGCACCGGGAGAACACGCGGACGGCTGGCTGCTGCTCTGCACTCTGGACATCAACGGCGTAGCCACGGCAGTCTTCGAGCGCAGCGTGACGCACCGCGGCGTAATCGTCTACATAACCGAACGTGGCGGGGTAATTG
>CALMAP010000263.1 GCA_937859825.1 uncultured Terriglobus sp.
CGGTCCCGCCGTTCACGTAACCATTCGCGGCGGAGTTCTTGAAGCCGAGCAGAATGTTGTTGCGGAAGTCGATCAGGTCGGTGCCCGCTCTGCAGGTGGCACCGTCACCGCAACCGATTTGCACGGTCGTTGCCGATGCCGAATATACAGTGTTGAAGGCAAAACGTGTTGTGCTGCCGTCCTGGGTGGCCATGAAGATGCCGGTATCGGCTGCACGGCAAAAGTCACCGAGCCTGGCGTTGTAGCCACTGGGCGTACCGGCGATCGCGGTGCGCATCGCGTTGCAGTTCGTGATGAGCAGATTATTCGTTGCAATGCCGCCCGCGCCACCCACCTTGATCTGCTGGCCCATGTTTCCGTAAGCCTGCACGCGGTTGATGGTCATGGTTGAGCCGGGGCCGACCAGATGCAGGGCATCCAGGCCATCCTGGGTGTTGTAGCTCACCACGCCCGTGTCGAAGGTGACATTCCACGGTACCGTGCCTTTGATGGTCGCAGTACCAAAGCCGTCTCCATAGCCTCCCACGTTGTCGTCGGTGCAATCGTTGTAAGGCAGCGCATGCGTCATCGGATACTCTTCCGCGCAGCCATTCCAACTGATGTTGAAGTTTGTTACGGTGACGGCACCCACACCCACCGTGCCGTTGTCGGCGTTCCATCCTGACGAGGCATTTCCAATGACCTCGATATGGTCGAAGGCAGTACCGTCGCCCGTGGGTCCGTAGATGCCCGAGCCTGCGAGGCCGTGAACGCGTACGTCGGTAAGGCTGATGTGATTGGTGGTTTTGTCCACGATGATGCCGGCAGAGGCATAATCGTCCAGGCTTCCGATGTTTGTGTTGCAGCCAGTCAACTGGCCAGCGCGTCCGCAGGACGAGTAGTCCGTGATATCGAGACACTGCATGTCCACGTACGATGCACCCTGCAGGTTCAACACGCTGAAGACACCGTAGCCGCCGTGCAACTGCGTTCTTTGCGACTGCGTGTGGCAGGAGCCGTAGTTTCCACCCAGGATGCGGGTGTGCTGCGAGGCGGTACCTGCGGGAGGCAGAGGCATGCCGCTGCTGTAAGGATCGCCCGGCTTGCCCCAGTAGGTGTCGGTCGCTGCCTCATATGCGCCGTACTTGTTGTTCCAGCCGATGCGGTAGGTCACACCGTCCGCGATCGAGCCGCGGAGAATGACAGTGTCGCCGCCGCTGATGACCCAGCCCTGGTTCTGGCCGTTGTCATAAATGCCGTCCTGCCACAGGAAGCGCGCGTCGTTGAAGGCGCAGTGCTGGTTCACACCGAGGCCGTTGTAAGGGGCGTCGCTCTTGCCGTCACACTGCCCATTGGTGCGGGCCGAGGAGTAGCGTGTGCCACCGTCTTTGCGGACGTACCAGGTGGTGCCCGCTGCCGCAAGGCGCTGCTGCGCTGCTGCAGCGATGGTGACGCTCGCCGCGGTCGAGCTGGTCTGCGCGGGGCTTCCGTTGTCAGCCACCTGAACGGTGAAGTTGTACGAACCGGCCGTTGTGGGTGTGCCGGAGAGAACGCCACCGTTCAGGGACAAGCCGGCAGGCAGTGTGCCAGTCGTGCTCCAGGTATAGCCGGGCGTGCCGCCGGTTGCCAGAAAAGTCGCTGTGTAGGGGGAGTTCGCCGTGCCGGACGAGAGCGTGGGGGCTTGCAGTAGCAGTGGCGTTGGCTTGATCGTGATGTTGGCGGTCGCGGTGCGTGTCTGCACAGGGTTTCCGCTGTCAGCCACCTGCACGGTGAAATTGTAGGAACCGGCTGTTGTAGGTGTGCCGGAGAGAACACCACGACTCAAAGAGAGGCCCGCAGGCAGTGTTCCGGTGGTGCTCCAGATGTAGCCGGGTGTGCCACCGGTTGCCAGAAAGCTGGCCGCATAGGGAGTGTTCACCATGCCGGCGGAGAGCGTGGGTGCCTGCAGCGAAAGGGATGAGATCACGTTGACCAGTACCGTCGTGTTCGCGATGCTGGGGAGGGGGGAGGCGCTGTCGTTTACCGCAAGGCCGGCCGGATAGGTGCCCGCCGGAGTAGCGGTACCGGAAATGCTGCCGGTGCCGGGCGCAAGAATCAGGCCGTTCGGCAGGCTGCCCGCAACGACTGCCCAGGTGTAGGCAGGTGTTCCACCGGCGGCACTCAGGTTCAGCGGTGAGAACGAGGTGCCTGCAGTGGTCGTCTGTGCCGGGACTGCGGCAGCACTCAGAGGACGCCGGATGTCTGGCTTGGCCGCGATCTGAATGGTGAGTGGCACGGAAAGCGTCTGCTGAAAGCTGCTGTCGCCGATCTGGTAGGTGAACTTGTACGTGCCGGCAGTTGTCGGGATCCCAGAGAAGAGGCCATTTTTCTCCGTAATACCGGGCGGCAACTGGCCGGTGCCCATGGACCAGCTATAGGGCGACAGGCCGCCGCTTGCAAGCAACTGCCGGGAGTACGCCGCGCCGACCGTCCCGCTGGGCATGTTGATGTCTGCTACCGTGAGCTGCGGAATCACACGAATCGAGATCGGGGCGATTTTCGTAGGTGCGCTTAGCGCATTTCCGGTCACAGCCACGGAAAACTCAGTGGTTCCTGTGTCTTTTGGCACGCCGGAGATCACACCGGAGGTCTTCTCAAGCTCCAGTCCTGCCGGCATGGAGCCGGAAACGACCGACCAGTTGTAATTGGAACTGCTTCCCGAGGCCTGCAGAGACGAACTGTACATCATGCCGGATACAGCAGCGGGTAATGAGGAGGCGATCTGTGGCGTGCTGGCGCTGGCGGCACCGGTAGAAAGATCGCTAACAATTCCAGATCCGCAACCGGAAAGGAGAAACAGAGCAACTGCAGGTAAAAAAACCATTTTGCTGAACACGCCCACGACGAAAACCTCCGCGCCGGTTCTGTCTTCGTTCGTGGCCGGTGCGTATAGGGGCAGGCACAGAAGAGACAAAATCCGTCGCTTTGGTTAACGGCAGAGCAGTACTTCTCCTTGAGATATCAAATGTGTAAAGTTCATGCCTCAGAATCGGACACAGTGAACGTGCCGAACGCGATTGCGGTTATTCTGACGATGTACCTGTATTAGACCGTTAAGAAACCCAGTCCACACTGGGTAAAGCCCGGCACAGACTGGGCACTTTTGGGGCGGAAGAGGTCCCGGTGGCGTAATTTCTTCTTACTCTCAGCCGATGGTTATTTAGAATC
Source organism: uncultured Terriglobus sp. (assembly GCA_937859825.1). Classification (GTDB taxonomy): domain Bacteria; phylum Acidobacteriota; class Terriglobia; order Terriglobales; family Acidobacteriaceae; genus Terriglobus. The sequence goes on from CALMAP010000263.1 coordinate 3,187, forward strand.
TAACTAGCTCCCCGGTAGAGGCTCACCTTGAAACAACGCCGCAATGTGGTCATAAGCCTGGTTGTCGCCCTGGCCTTTGGCGCAAGCA
>CALMAP010000264.1 GCA_937859825.1 uncultured Terriglobus sp.
CTTGGCAACCCCATTGACACGCCTGATCCGCTCAGCAAATACAAGTGGTGGATCCTGGGTGGTCTTGCCGTACTGCTGGCCGGCGGTGCAGGATTCCTTCTTTCCCGGCCTCAGGCGGGGCGAGATGCTCCAATCAGCAACACTACTGCGGTGCCAACACAGCCCCCGGCTGCTGCTGGCAGTCTGTCAGGTCCACCAAATCTGCTGCAGGTGCTGCGTGATGAATTATTTACGCTCGAAAGTGACAGGCTTACCGGCAAGATTTCGGACGAAGAATATGCCCGCTTGAAGCCTGCGTTCGAGGTCGTGCTGCAAAATGCATTGAAGCGCAATGTGCCCGAATCGGTTCACCGCAGGCAGAGTTACCAGGTGGAGTAGCTGCTGCCGTCTGTGGATGCCATGCCGGAACCGGAATGTACGTTGTTGACGCCTGTCTCTGTTTGGTCGACTGAGGCGTAAGTATCGGACTGGTCGGCCGTCCATGTACTGGAAGAATGGGTAATCGGATCGATTGGGATGGATTTCAGATATCCGCCCTGAACCAGATCCTCAAGACTTTGTGGGGCCTTCTGCTTGTCTACGGTATAACTGTCGATTGCCTGCCGCATCACCTGCAGATCCTGCCGCAGGACAGCCTCGCGTGCCACCCTCAGGTGATGCGTATACGCGGGCACGGCAATCGCAGCCAGAGTTGCGATGATAATCATCACTACCATGAGCTCAATGAGCGTGAAGCCGGCCTCTGCATGGGATGAAATGGACGAGTTGCGGCAAGACATGTGCGGTTTTCGCATCAGAAGCGGTGAAATGTAGTCCTTTGCTTTGCGCATCACCACTCCGAGTATTTCGTTCCATCGAGCGCAGTACCAGGACTCTTGGAATGCACGTCGAAAACATTGCCGCCCGCCCATGAGGTGGAATCGGGATCGTCCTGCATGGCTCGCGGTTGCCATTCATTTGTCTTTGTCATCGGATCTATGGGAATTTCCCGAAGGAACTTCACCTTCTTGTCTTTGACGTCGACCCCGTTGACGAGAGTCTCAAGATCGGGCGGATAGTTAAATGAATCGATCTTGGTTTGGAACGCGCCGCGGTCCGCCGCGTCCTTGTACCGGTCTATGGCGTCACGCATCATCCACAGATCGGCACGCAACTCGCGCTCTTTGGTACGTTTCACCTGCCAGCGCGCGATGGGCACAGCGGCGGTCGCAAGCAGCGCAACGATCGACACCACGACGATCAACTCCACTAAGGTGACGCCGGATTCCACGGTCCATCCGTTGTCATCGCTGGAGGGCTCCTCCTGCCGAAATGGCTTCGCGAATTGTGAAGGCCATTGCATATCTGTTGCTACTTCAAATGCACGGTAGACTGCGAACCCACCGCAGGCAGATTTGCCTGCGCACTATTCTTGGCGCCCACACGCACCAGGCTCAACGTGGAATCACCCGCCGCAACTGCCTTGAAGGTGAGTACAGCCACGCTTCCTTGGCCATCGATACCGCGCACTGCGGGCGGTCGCGAGACCGAAACCGTAACCAGCCCATTGCCTTCGTCGCGGTGAACGACTGCCACGGATTGTCCATCACGGCTCAACATCTCGCCAGCATCAACGTTCACGAGGGAAAGCAGTTTGGGATCGAATTTCACCTGCAGAGGCGCAGCATACAGGTCCTTGGCATTTCTGGCATTGATCGCCACCTGAAAAGTACTTCCAACGGTCTGGGTGGAGTTCCCTGGAACGATGCTAAAGCTGATTGGTGCCGCAGCTTCAGGCGCAATCGCGGCCTGGTTCCCAGCCGCTTGCGCCGCAGGCAGGTTAGGGTATGGCTGCGCCGACTGCACTGCATTTGCCTGTTGCGCCGCACGCGCGGCAGCAGACTCGTTTCCTACCTGACCGATCAGTACAGATGCTGCTTGCGCAGCGGTGATATTGCCGTCATTCGCGTGTGCGCGCTGGAAGGCGCCGGTAGTCTCGAAAGCGGAGTTGTCCACAGGCAGGTTCGCCGGTGCATTCGGGTCGCGACGCAGCTCGATGGCTGCACCGGTTCCCGTGTCGATGGCACGCGTATTCATGCGCGTCACCAGCGGCTCCCGCACGATGTGTGGAATGAGTAGGAAGACGACCTCATCCTGGATGCGCTCCGTGCTGGTACTGCCGAAGATTCGCTTCAGTATGGGAATTTCGGAGAGTCCCGGCGTTCCAGTCAGGGCCTTGGATTCCTGCCGCGTAAGAATACCCGCGAGAATCGAGGGCTCCCCTTCCTTTAACTGGATTGTCTGCTCAACGGTACGCTGGGCAATGATCGGTTCCGTAACGGAAGAGATCGTGACTGAACCGTTCTGGCTGGAGATTTCCAGCTTCATCTTGAGCGTGATCTCACGATCCTGGTGCACGGTCGGGGTCACATCAATGTTCACACCCACATCGATGTAGGTGAACTGCGTGTTTACCAGAGAACTGACGATAGCGGTCGACGCGCCCGTAGAGTACGAACCCGTCGCGATGGGGATACGCTGGACGATTTTCAACTGCGCGCGCTGGACGTCGGTAGCACGGATGCGCGGGTTCTGCAGGATGCGGGTGTCCGAGTCGTTCAGGAAGCGTCCGTTGATCGCGTACTTCGCCTTGGT
>CALMAP010000265.1:0-1073 GCA_937859825.1 uncultured Terriglobus sp.
AAAGATGAGGTTGTCCTTCATCGGGTTCAGTATGTAGACGTTCTCGTTGACGAGCTGCATCATGTCCTTGTCGGACGAGACGATGTAGACGTGGTGGCCCTGCTCGGCGAGGCGGCAGGACAGTGTGCCAATCACGTCGTCGGCCTCGTAGCCCTCGAAGTTGAGAATGGGGATGCGGAAGGCATCGAGCGCGCGGCGGATGTAGGGCTGCTGCTGTTTGAGGTCGTCGGGCGTTTCGGCGCGGGTGGCCTTATAGCCTGCGTAATCGATCTCGTCGAACGGCTGGGTCTTGATGTTGAACTTTTTAACCGTCTTCATCTCGGCCGCGCGCTCATTGCGGTGCACGGGGGCACCGCCCTCGTAGATTGCGGCCAGGTAGTGCGGCTGGAAGTCCTGCCGCAGCTTGTTGATCATGTTGATGAAAACATAGGTCGCCGCCGTAGGAATGCCCGTGCGCGTAGACATGGGGCGGCTGCGCTGCATGGCGTGGTAGGCGCGAAAGACGAAAGCCATGCTGTCGAGCAGGTAGACGGGCGGTTTGTTCTGGGAAGCCATCAGGTCAAGGATAGCGAGTTTAAGAGCAGCGAGTCAGAAGGTCAGCAAGTTAGCAGATCAGCATTGACGAGGACGAGTCGTCGTTTTGCCGGGGTGTTCGAGGCAGGAACGAACCCCATCCTTCGCGACGAGGCGCGAAAGGATGGGGCACCCGTTCTATTCCTTTGCTTTTGTCGTTGCTTTGGTCGGTTTGGCTGGAGCCAGAAGCGTGAGTAGGTTGGCAACATTGGGCGAGCCTAGGCCTGTGCAGGCGTCCCAGCCCTTTGTGGCCTTGAACGCGCCGTTGTTGCCGCTGGTGATGTCGCGAAACGCCGAAGCGGCGGTTGTTGCGTAGAGTTTGGTCTGCAGGAAACCCGCGGTCGTTTTGCTCTTTGCATTCGCCACGGCAATCAGCCCGGCCCAAAGCGGCGCGACGGCGCTGGTGCCGCCGATCACGAGGCTCTGGCCGTCGACCCGGACCTGGTAGCCAGTTGCGGGATCGGCGTTGCCACTCACGTCCGGCACGCCGCGACCGGACT